>JAGLQN010000432.1 GCA_023136835.1 Candidatus Omnitrophota bacterium
GAACCGAGCATGGTGCTTGAAGGCGGTCCGGGAACCGGAAAAAGTGTTGCCTTTGCAAGAATTATTTCTGAGTTGATTTTAGAAGGCAGAAGTTTGATAATTTGTGATTATAAAGGTCAATATTCAGTGATGAGTAGGCCAAACACTGACCCGGATCATGTAAGAATCCTTGAAGAATTCGATGAAACACCTGTTGGAATGGGAAATGTCGATGTTTGGCTTCCTAATCACATCGTAAACAGGCTTGGACCGGAGTATTGCAGATTAAAATACAATTATGATAGGACTTACACCATCCGCACCCAAGATATGGACGCTGGTGGTTTGCTACTTTTGGGAAATAAAGCAACAGAAGGGAAAGATTACGTTCTTCTCTTCGATACTCTTCTCGCCTCACTCAAAAAAGATGCACGAAACGGCGATTTAAAGTATAATATGGCTACAATCCTCGACCTGTTAAATCAAGTGAAAGAAAACGTTGACGGCACTAAAAGAAGTGTAAATGTTATTGAAATCATGCTTCACAACCTGAATGCTGCCGGTGTAATCGCTGACGACGGTAATCATATTTTTGAAATGATCGAAAAGCCGAAAAAAGGCGGTAAACCGGGAAAATTAAGCATTTTCAACACGGGTGCGGCAGGCCCCTCAGATATTCAGAGTAAAGGAATCATGGCTAATCTGATAAACGGTATGATGATGAGTCTGATGACTGAGTGGGAAAGAGTTGATGGAAAGGACGTAAATGCGTGGAGACCAGGATTTTTTGTTGACGAAGCAAGTACTTACTTTAGCAAAGATTCTTCGAGTATGGTTATGAGTGCTTTCAATAGTCTTCAATATGTCAATGGAAGAACTCTCGGAATTTTTAGAGGCTATGTTTACCAAACCAAAGCTCAACAGCCTAAAGATTTGACGGATTCGGACACTCTACCAATTTATATTAAACTTCAACAATCTTTACCACTGTATGATTCTGATGGAATGCAAGTTGACGAGATGAATGACAAAGGTTTGGCAATCGTCAGTATAAAAAATGTTAGTTTTATGAAAAATCAAAGTTTTTATGTAAGAATACTTCCTCCAAAATGTGAGATACGAACTTAATTATTAGATTTTACTCTAAAACTGTAAAAAAATCAGGTGTTTATAAAGAAATGAGAATTGTTAAAATCGAAAATCTATTCTGTCTTAATTAAGTGAAAAGAGAATTTAGAATTTTAGAATGTAATTGATTGAGCAAATAGAAATAATGAATATTCTTATAATCGAGCAAAAATCGAAAATCTCGATCTATACATGATAATAGTCTAAAAAATGTGGAAAAGTGATTATCAAATTCATGAACGTGAAAAATTACACCAAAAACAGCACCAGTAGAAGGTGTGTGAGTCGTTTTCGATAGCAGGCTCGTTGGGTGACCCAAATACTCCGAGAAAATCCAAAGAGGGTGCTTCCACCCAAGGTGACGTCACTGAGGCAAAGACCTTCAGGTCTGCGCCTTTCAGCGACACGATAGTTACAGTGCTCACAAATACACGAAATAAATGATAAAAAAGATATACGGGTGGCGGTATTGAACATGAAAATAAGTGCAGCGTTTCCCGATAGCGGTTTTAGTTATACATAATTATAATAATGATACTCATGTCTACTGAAAAATTGAATTGTCCATCGTGTGGATTGCCGAAGCTGACCGAAGATGGACAGCCCGCACCTGATTATGATGTTTGTTTCTATTGTTATCTCCGGGGAACTGTTTCTAATCTGAAGCTTTTTATACTCATTGTGCTAAGTGAAGTTACTAAGCCCGTTACTATTTACGAACTTGCAGACTTAATGACCGCACACCCTGTAAACAGAGATAGACGTATATTCACAAGAAATGTGATTGTCAGAGCAGTACGATACATGGCACGACCAAAAAATAAGCTGATACTGGTAGGTCGTAGGAAAGGAACTGGAAAAAACGGGGTTGGTAATAAGTACAACACATACCGACTGGGCAGAAGAAAGGGATTGAGGTATATGCAGAGATACCTTGATCGGTGGGACAGTGGAAAGATAGTGCATCTAAAACAGAAGAAAGCCCGAGGTATAATGAGAACGATACAAAGGAATGAGAATAGGACTAAGCCTATTATAATCAAGAATAAAATTCAAGATGGAGATTATGATAGATTCAAATTCTTCATGATCAGAGACTATGAAAAGGATAACGAGCAGTAAGATTTATATCATAATAAAACAATGCAAGTGTGGTAATTAAACATGAAAATGATTTTAAGTGAAAATGAAAAGGCATCTCTAAACGAGAAGTTCAAAGAACAAGGCTCTACAATAGAAACCATAGACGAATGGCTGAGATATGAAGCCAGGCTCTTAGAAGAAGAGGTAGATTCAGTTTATGCAGATTTTCTTAATAAGAGAGAAATCCTTAACGAAATCGGAGAAGAACAAGTTAAGGAGGAACTCGACAATCTGTAAAAGATAGGCTAAAAACGCTTAAAAAACGATTCCTGAGCTAAATATCACTATTTTAGTGATATAATTTATAAAAACAAACTAAGCAGAGATTTTCTCTGCTTTTGTCTGTGCGATTTCTTCATTTTTCTTCTGGAATGACATGTATTTAGATGGTGCATGTTTAAAGACATACCATTGCAAATTGACATATACCAACGCAAAGGCATCTATAATTAAGAATAGCATGTTATCATTCATCACATCAATTACCATAAACAGAAGCAAGATGATGCATGCCAGTCGATAGATGTTTACCAGTTGATAAATATTTCCTTTCTCCATAATAACTCATACGATTCAATTATATAAAAACGTAACGGTCTTAAAGATTACCTTTCCAGTCATGAGTGTATTTCTTAATGTCATCTATATTAGGATTGTGACAAAGCGTAAACGATCTATAGAACTCAGCATCCTTTGTAAGCCTTAATTGTTCGCTTATAAGCGACGGTGCCACAC
>JAGLQN010000433.1 GCA_023136835.1 Candidatus Omnitrophota bacterium
TCCAGCTCGCCGGTGGATACTTCGCTGAAAAAAGGAAGGAAAGATAAAAGGTCGCGGTCTTTACTTTCAAAAAAGGAGGGCTTAAAAGTAATAATTTTGGATATAGACGGTGTTTTAGTAACAGATATAAGTTGTTTGATTGCAGAGAAATGGTTAGGTAAAAAGACACCTGAAGAAAATTTTGTGGAATCATTGGATCCTGAAACGATTGAAAATCTAAAAGAAATAATTCAGAAAACAGGCGCGAAAATTGTCATTTCTGCATCGTGTCGTGCAAGAGGTGTTTTCGAAGATATGGGAAAAATCTATAAATTAATACGTAAGCAGGCAACAGACGCGGGAGTTGATCTTGCCCCGCTATGCCGCGAGAAAAATATTAATTTCTTTAAGGAAGTATGGAGGATAGGAAATCTGCCGGGAGAAATAATTGACATAACCCCAATTATTATTCCAGCAGCAAGAGATAAAGAATTAATACAAGGACTGTTGGAAAGCGGGCGAGGCCATGAAATTGCTCGGTGGTTAAAAGAAAAAGAAAAAGAAAACAAAATTTTGGGATACGTTATTTTTGACGATACAGAAGAAATGTTAGAACCACAATCAAAATATTTTATTAAATGTGAGTCCCATCTTGGAATTACGGAAAAAAATGCGGCTGAAGCCATCAAAATTCTGAATTCTCCCAAGGTAAAGGGGGTGAAATCTTTACGTGTGACAAAAACGAAAAAACAAAAATCCTCCAGCTCGCCGGTAGGTATTAAGTCAAGGATTGACACCAATGCGGCTAATTTAAAATGCTCTTCTCCCGCATTTTCAAAATATAAAGGTATTTCTTCCGGTTCTTTGGCTGTTTCTGATTGGCCTGATATTTTAAGGGATGATTTGAAAACTCTAAAAGATAAGATACGCGCGCTTTCTTCTGAACAGGTAATATCCGGCGGTTACCCCGAACTTAGTGTAAGGTGGAAAGATCCGGTTGCGCTGAACCCTATCTCTAGAAGTAAATATAGTAGTATTTGGAAGTATAGATTAGCAGGTACAAATGAGTTTTATGTGACAAGAGACGCTGTTTCTAACTGCATGATAGCAGATTTAATTATGGGACGATTCTTAAGAGTTCTGGGTATACGAACAACACAGAGTCATCTTATTTCAGAAAGAGGTTATAAAAGCGAAAAACTTATACTTATGCCTTTTATTCAAGGCAACAACCTTGAAGAAGAGTTGTTAAGAGGCGTAATTGATAATAACTGCGCTGATTTTGTGCAGTCAATGGAGTTAATCGATTTAGCTTTTAACAA
>JAGLQN010000434.1 GCA_023136835.1 Candidatus Omnitrophota bacterium
CCGCCTAATGTCATACACAACATTTGACAATAACTCAAAATCATGCCACGGCTTGCCCGTCCGCACTATCCACTGTTAGGCATTTGAGCTTGTTATAGACAACCATTTCCTGATTTACTTAAATAAGTCCTTACCCCATCGCTTGGATTTCCAAACGTACGCATCTTTTGCTATCCCTTTGGATCTTGCATACACAACTCGATCTATTGCCTCATCATAACCTAGGTAACCACCCAATGTTACGCCATAATAATAATTTTCTGCCAGATAAATCTCAGGCCGATACTTGTAGTTGGCATTCGTAAGCTTTTCTGCGAAATGTGTCGCATCAACGAGCGTCTTGAAAGAGCCAATCACTGCGAAATAATAATCACGATTGGATTCTGCTTTCTTTTTCTGACTTACTTTCAACTCATACAGCCTATCAAGATTTCTACGTGCCAGTGAGCTACCATACACCTCCGCAGCTTGTTTTAGGTACTTTTCCGATAATTCCAAGTCACCTTTATACATGTAAAGAAGCCCGATATTGTTAAACAGTTTTTGCTTTGATTTACGAGTCAGTATGTCCTGGTTCTCTTTCTCTATACCTATTAAGAAATACTTCTCCGCTTTTGCATAATCACCATTCAGGAAATAGGCCCAGCCAATTGAATTATAAATCGTTGCCTCGGGGATTTCGGCTTTTTGCTTAATCTCCAAAGCCTTGGTGAACGATTTTATGGCCTCGTCAAAGTCCTTCTTGTGCACGTATGTCAAAGCGAGATTGTAATGAGCCAGATAATAGTCCGGTTGATCCTGAGTGAGTGACTGGAGTTTTTCAATGGCCTTGTCAAATTTGTCACTTCTTCGCAATTTCCTTCCGGCTTCAAGACGCTGAACGTTTTCGGGGGTGATTTCTTTTTGAAAGCGATCTTCCTGGCTCAGCACTACGTCACAAACACTTAGTTGAGCCATAGTCAAGATGAAAAGGAATGCCAAACTTTTATTAACCATCATCGAGTCCTCCTTCTGCATTCTCTTCTTGCTCTTTGGATCGCTGGTTTGCCAACAACTTCCTCAACCTGTCCACTTCCCGGGCCAATGGATGCAATTTCAAATAATACAACTGCCTATGCTTCACATTAACGATGAAAGCACTTGTATTGTCACCCATCGATACGGTTCTCATTTCGCGTCCTTCTAACAATATTGGAATAAGCTCTTTGCCCAGCATGTCCGCGATTTCCGGCTGAACCTGCATTGTCATCTCGTTTTCCTGTGACCTCACCTGAAACTGTCGTAATAACTCCGAAGCGACTCCAAGAACGAAAAAGATTAGTGAAATGAAGCAAAAGATTCTGACTTCCTTCAGTCGGAGCTGAAGTCCCCTTATTTCTGCGGTAGATTCTGAGGCTGGTGATGCTCTCTCCGCCACTACTGTTCTAAGGAGGCGATAACCCAAGTAGAGCATTACGACAGCAAAACCATGAAAGCCAAGACGTAGCAATTCAATAACAACATTATTCATTATTTTGCCTCCTCTGTTAGCTTTATTTCCTTAAACCATCTTCTGATTTTCTTTTTTCTTATAATTGATACTCTCCTGGGGATCGACAGGCACCAGGTAGAGCAAGGGCATTGCTGCCCCGCCCCCCTTCAGAACTGTTCGTGATAGTTTCCCATCATACAGCTCAAGCCCCTCGAAGGGTTTCACTTGTGGTGGTTCCCGCCCCGAATGCTTTAATGCTTTCGGGGCTTCACGATAATCATAGACTGTCAGCATGACCGAAGTCTAAGGGCGCACCAGCTCAAGGCCGTCATTTGCTTTCCCTTATTAAACTGATTCATTCTACTTTCTCGTGATGAGGCACCTGCCAACTATCAGCCTCCTTACGGAGCCGAAAATGTCTTACTCGGTATCCCTGCCGCTACAGCAGGGCATTCGCTTCTTAAAGGCATCTCAACCCAGACCTCCAACAGCATGCCTTACAGTTAAACTGCCATAGGGGGCGAAGGCGCTGGGGTTCCACGTTCCGCATAAATGATCCAGTGAGTGACTTAGGTGTGCCCTGGACACCGGCGGCACTACAGTTCCGTGTAAGCACGTTAGAAACTTACAACCTGACCGAATGCTATTCACACAGGGGAATAGCCTTAGACCTAATTAAACCTCAGTTGGTCCGTTTTGCACGACGATGCGCAGTTGGGGTCGGTCCACGGTAACCAACTATAATAACAGCGAAAGAATCCTGAAATAGGCTCTAAAACTGTCTTAAACCTTATATTTCGTACTATATGAAAAAGGTTTTTGCAGTTTATGGCATCAAACGGTTGGGCAACGTTTAACTGGTTGATATTACAAGAAATCTACCCTTTAATTGTTTTATAACGCCTTCTACAAGCGAAATAGGAGGCGCTATGATGCAAAATGTTACAATTTTACTGACATCCCCGACTCTACTCATTAATATTTAAGATGTGACCCTGGCACCTCCTGCCGCAGCATCCATTAGGTGGATCCCGACCGGACGGTTTCACCTTACGTGAATTATTCACAAACTTGGAGAACAACCTGGTTTGACCTAATGACTCCGCGCCAAGGCAATCTCGGTGTTCCATGAATAAATCGCTGCTCGATATAATCGTTCGGTTTGACATCGTGGCAACTCATCCAATCGCCGATTCTTTGTCGTGGTTTGTGTTAAAACAAATCAGATTT
>JAGLQN010000435.1 GCA_023136835.1 Candidatus Omnitrophota bacterium
AATTCATTATAGCATTTTATGTCACTGGATTCTATTAGCAATAAATAGAAACTTTTGAATTCTACAGTTTCATATCGTTTCAAAGTGGGAATGTGCTCATCAGTTTCGATTATCTTAGTGACCGAAGCATCTACAAAGTCCAGTCTTTTACCTTCATCCCAGTTCTTGAAAAAGTAATAATTGTAATGTAACCTGCTTGAGCCCGTTCCCAATACAAAATTCATTTCAGTGTTATCATTTAACGACAAAGAATAAATTCCAGCCGTTTCGATCAGTTTCGTTTCATAAGTTGTTTCGCTTGTAACCACACCGTAAAATATAGAGATCATTATGAGCACGCCCAGTGCGGCCAAGACTTTATCTCTTCTACTGCTCACTTTCCACACCTCAGTCGTCAATTTCAATAGCAAAGAAATAAATTCCATTGCTGTCGCTGATGAATCGATGTTCGGTCTTGCAATCAAAACATTCTCCGTGATCCCCTGATGTCATCACACTGAAACCAGAAAATACAGAAAATTCTTGTCCACACTTTGCACATTTGAATTTCCATATATAATCAGTGCTTGGAAGTGCACCAGAGCCGTCATCAGGTTCACAATCAGCGGTGTGGTCAATAAGTCTCGTTTCGTATAATTGATGGCTACATTCCCCGGCACCTAAGAAATACCTGCATTCAGTGCAATTATCGAACTTCCGATCTTTATTTAAATAACCGTCTATTCTGAAAATACCCAACGGACAGTTATTCATGACCATTAGAACGGGTTTGGTTTCGATTTGATGTGTCTTTATTATCATTTTAAAGCTTTCCTTATTTTAGTTTAAGTCGGATAAGTTGCAGAATTTAGCATACAGTTTCTTTACTTTAGCTTCTTCTACCTCGTTTTTTGTATTGTAAATGCCCAGCATAAACCTGATCATTTCTATTTCGTCAACATCAAGCTTCATATTGATTTTTTTTGTTTTCATTATATCATTCTCGCTTCACTACATTATCAACAGATTCTTCATAATATTTTGCTTTCTTTTTCTGTTGTGCTTCAAATACACGCTCGGCATCAGTGATATAATTCATATTCACTTTCTTCCTGAAAACAGCAAAACTTCTATTGACAATGGAAGATGTAAAAGGACAGATATACGAATCCCCATCGATAGACTGGACATCACCCGAACATATTAAGCAGGGGGTATTCTCGTCTGGATGAGTTTTCTGATTTTTCGTATGCTCGCCTTGATGTACGCACGGTTTTCTTCCTTCATTTGACATATTTTGTATCACCACATGGTAGATAGCTCTAA
>JAGLQN010000436.1 GCA_023136835.1 Candidatus Omnitrophota bacterium
CGGCACAAATGCAAAGATTGGCTCATTGCTCTATATCGGTTTTGATAAAGCCATACCTCCGGATGAAGTTGTGAAGATCGGATTTGAGCTTTATACACAGGACCTACCCTCTGTTGGCGCACACTGCACACTGGATGAAGCGTATCTGTTCCCGTCTGTGACCACGAAATGGGAGTACTGGGATGGTAGCTCATTTGCACAACTGAGCATGCTTGAGGATGGAACCCGCGGACTAACACAGAGTGGTGACCTGCAGTTTATCAGTCCGTCAGCTATGGCATCCCGGATCAACTCACCACTGGACACCGATGATGAGGAAATATTCTGGCTGCGGTGCTCTCTTGCCCAAGGACATTACGAGATAGCCCCGCGTATCGAGGCGGTGCGGACCAATACGGTATTAGCGAGTAATGCAGTGACCATCAGTGATGAGATAACCGGTGGAAGCGATAACCTGCCCAACCAGAGTTTCAAGCTTTATAATTGTCCTGTTCTTTTAGGGACACTGGTCCTTCAGGTAGACGAAGGGCGCGGATTTGTGACATGGACCGAAGTTACCGATCTTAATGCATCAGGTACACTGGATAAACATTATACATTAAAGCGGGAGAACGGAACTGTTTGTTTCGGTGACGGAATACACGGAAAGATCCCGGCAGGCGGCTACAACAACATCAAAGCTTCAGTCTACCGGTACGGAGGGGGCAGTAGTGGAAATGTTGCTGCGGATGCGATATCCGAATTAAAATCAACTATCAGTAAAGTGGATACTGTCACTAACTATAAAGCAGCCGCGGGCGGGCGGGATGAAGAAACACTTGATGAGATCAAACTGCGATCACCCAGGGAACTTAAGGCGCGAAACCGGGCGGTCACGAACCAGGACTTCGAAACCATTGCGCTCGGCACTCCTGGCATCAGGGTTGCAAGGGCAAAGGCACTTGAGCTTTTCCACCCGGATTATCCAGGTTCGGAAATACCTGGTGCGGTCACTGTGATAGTCGTACCCTACAGTGAGGATAAGAAACCATACCCTTCAGAGAACTTCATAAAAACAGTGTGCTACCATCTGAACAA
>JAGLQN010000437.1 GCA_023136835.1 Candidatus Omnitrophota bacterium
GGACAAACAAAATTATCTGTTTGAGTGACAATGCGGCCGAATTTCCCTGCTAACTCGACGGTATGTGAATTTGTTTTATATTTTGGAGAAACAATAATACGGATAATGATCTTCTTGCGGCTTTGCGAGGCTAAAGCAAGAGTGGCGGCAACGTTAATATTTCTGGGGAACGCTCTAACCGCGGCAGCGACGTCTCCCTTGAATATTACGGTTTCCTTGGTGATCTTTGAGGGATCAATGCCTTTTTTGGTCAAGTAAGGGTTATTCGCGAAGCCTGTAGGCGGCTTGCGTGTTGTGAGTGTGATTGTATCGATACCGACAAGACTGGCAGCCTTGATGGCATCTATGCCGGCAATAGCGCCGGAAGGCAGTAATAGATGACATTTGTTCTTTTTGGCAATACGGAAAAGGGCAGAGGCATTAAGAAGTTTTCCCACGCTCATGGAAAGCACGCTTCTTTTGGCTTCTAAAGCCTGGCGGATAATGGCACGTGTATTTTTGGCGTTGACAGCCTCAACCATACAATCACAGCTCTTTATAAGTTCCAGGATCGTTTTTTTGACAACTTTCTTTAAAGAAAGACTTTTTGCGAGCTGATCGGCTTTTTTCAGGTCAATATCGTAAAGACCGGTCAACAGACAATCTTTTTTAAAGTCTTTCTTAACACTTTTGGCGATACGTGATCCGATCGCGCCACAACCGATGATGCCGATCTTAACACGGTCTGTCGTTGACGTCATTATATGCGAAATATAGTATTATCAATAAGCCTGGTTCGTCCAAACTTAACGGCAAGGGTGATCGTAACCTTACCTTTAAGTTGTTTTATCGGTGTTAATGAATCTGCGTTAACACATGCGATATAATCGATCTTTCCTGGGCTATTCTTCTCGATCTCGGCCCTCATGCTACGAATAATTCGTGCGCTACTGCGCTCGCCGGCTAAGATTCTCTTCTTGGCGTTTTTCAATGACTTATAAAGAACTGTCGCGGTTTCCCGCTGGCGCGCCGTTAAATGCCTGTTGCGCGAGCTCATTGCCAGCCCATCGGCTTCACGTACGGTCGGGCAAATTTTAACGGTAACCGGAAAATTCAGATCAGCCGTCATGCGCTTGAGCACGATAGTCTGCTGCGCGTCTTTTTGCCCCAAGTACATGACATCCGGAGTGACAATATTGATCAATTTTCCAACAACGGTTGTGACTCCCTGGAAATGCCCGGGGCGCGAAGCGCCGCACAAAACGTCTGTGATTCCCTCAACGTTGATGCTTGTCAAAAAGCCTGTCGGGTACATCTCTTTCTCCGACGGATAAAATATTATATCAACCTTTTCATTTTTTGCCAATAAAATATCTTTTTTTTCTGGTCGGGAATAAGAGTTAAAATCTTCTTTCGGCCCGAATTGTTTTGGGTTCACAAAGACGCTGATAATAACAATATCGTTTTCTCGACGAGACTTTCGGATAAGCGCGAGGTGGCCCTCATGTAAGGCGCCCATTGTCGGGACAAAACCGATGGTCTTGTTTTGATCCTTATATTTTTTTATTGAAGAGCGCAGCGATTGAACGCTTTTAACAATACGCATGGCATAATTCCTTCGTCAGATCAGGGTCGATCTCTTTTAAAGGTTTCATGACGAAATCGCGCGCGAGCATGCGCGGATGCGGAAGGGTGAGCCGGGGTGTTTGCAGTTTCAGATGATCATAAAGCAGGATATCAAGGTCGATAATACGCGGGCCATTGAGAATGGTCTTTGTTCTTCCAAGGTCTTGTTCGACGCGTTTAAGGAGATGGAGTAATTTTAAGGGCGCGAGCTGGGTCTGGACCTTTAAGACGCCGTTAAGAAATTTTTCCTGGCCGGGAGGTCCCCCTACAGGGTCGGTTTCGATGATCGTTGAGCGCGTCAAAATACTTATGTGGTTCTTTCTTAAGGAAGTAAGGGCGTCTTTAATGTTCTTTTTACGGTTTCCTGAATTCGATCCGATTCCTAAATAAACGATGGCCATGTTTATCCTTAAGCTTA
>JAGLQN010000438.1 GCA_023136835.1 Candidatus Omnitrophota bacterium
CAAGATCCCACACCTTCAGGGTCTTGTCCCATGAGGCTGAGACCGCGAAATGTCCATCAGGCGTAACAGCAACCGCAGTGACCAAATCTGTATAGCCTTTTAGTGTACGCAGTTTCTCCCCGCTTTCAATGTCCCACACCTTCAGAACCCCCTCCTCTGAGGCTGAGACAGCGAAACGCCCATCAGGCGTAACAGCAACCGCAGTGAAATAATCGCTACCATCTTCCAGTGTACGCAGTTCCACTCCGCTTTCAATGTCCCATACCCTCATGGTGTAGTCGGATGAGGCTGAGACGGCAGATCTGCTATCAGGTGTAACCGCAACCGCGTAGACCTCGCTCCTATGCCCTTCGAGTGTGCGCATCAATGGTCCGGGCGGCGTCAGACTGGCTGTAAGTGGGTAGAGCCATAAACCACTTTTCCGTCCACGAGCCTGCTTTAGCATCGATTGTATCTCAGATTCCCGGAAGGACTGCAAGCGTCCAAAAAGCTGTCCGACAAGTTCTGTCTTATCCCGGGCTAAAGCAGTGGACGACAGCCGGATCGCACCCTGCACGAGGCGTAGTTGTCGATCTTCTGGCAGGAAATCATAATCCGTGATCAGGGAGTTAACGTCGGTTGCCGCAAGCTTTGCCCAAATCCAGTCAAAATCAAAGAGAAGTTGCCTCAGTTCCTCTTTTCGTCTTGCCTCGACCAGATGATACGACAGATGCTCAAAGAAATACCCATCGTTCGGGCCCGTAGACCAGCCATCCTTACATTTTTTCTGATATGCTTCCAATAATTCCACATGAAATTTATTCTGATCGCCCTTAATAGCACGCAGATAATCATGCTGCAAGTCATGAAGCGTAACAAAACGATGAGGTGTTTCTCCATCAAGCGTAAGCAACGCTTTACTATTCAGCGTAGTGAGCAATTTCCTGGCATATCGCTCCTTCAACTCATCTGTATGCATCCAGAGAGTCATGATCGCAGCTTCTGGAATTTTTTTATGGGAATGGAAAAACACAAGATTCTGGTAATGCTTTACGGCTTCGAGATCTTCACTTTCCAGCGCATCCACGCTAATTTTCAGGGACTTTAGCACATCAGTATATGGATAATTTGGGAACTTTTTCTCAATGAATGTGAGATCTGCCTCTTTCAGGGCGTCCAGCATATCAGGCCATGACGTTCCATCTCGCTCCATAGCACCGCACAGGGCAAGTGCAAAGGGAAGATTCCCGCACTCTTTTGCTACAGATACGGCTTCGTGCGGCATTGAGCCCACCTCTTTATCGCACCAGTTCGCCAGGAAGCGCAGGGCTGCGGCATCAGAAAGAACACCCAGGCGGTGTTCATTTGCTTCAAGGACTGAAGCTATCCCACCATCACGCGTTGTGATCAGCAGGCGGCAGCGTGGACCAATAGCATTGATGAAAGGTTCAGCATGAGCCACATTCCATATGTCATCCAGTACTATCAAGCAATTCTTATCGGCAAGTACTCCAGGCAATTTATCCCTGGCAGTCTTCAGATCAACATAATTCTCCATTTTATCTTTACAAGCAAGCCCAATTTGCCTTAAATTAAAAAGCAGGTCAGGGTTCTGTCCTATCGAGATCCAGGCAACACCATCTGTGAAAGCCTGGCGTGTTTCAGTTGAACGTGCAAATGCAGCTGCAAGAACCGATTTTCCTATACCACCCATTCCCACAATGACGGTTTTTTGCTTGGCGCTAGTTACTGCTTCTGGTCGTTGTACATCTGCCAGTACTGCATTTCCAAGTAAAATAAGTTCATCACGACGGGGTAGGAAGTGTGGCGGCAAAGAGGGTACTTCTGTACGAAGAGCACCAAGAAGTGGGACTGGCTTTGCTAGAATGCGTACTAACTCTGCAAGTGCATCCTGATATAGTTGTTCTTTACGAAAGTCCGGGCAATGGAGACTCGAAAGCTCCGAAGGGATAAGATCATAATCGCCGCAGCGCAAAATGGGAACTACACCTTTAGCAAAAAGGAGGGCATGCTCCCATTCTACCTTAACATAGTCTGATATAACCGCCTTCGGGCCGATGACAGCGATCAGGCGATCTGAACCCTCAATGGCATCGCGAATTTCCTGCAGGAAGGTGCGGCCCCGGCTCTCCATGGCCTTGCGGTCCCACCAGACATCGATACCATGTTCAGTAAGATCCTGATAGAGCTGTTTGACAAATGGCTCATCATCAGCACGGGCGTAAGAAAGAAATATTTTCCCCATTACTTTCCTCCAATTGAGTATTTGGGTAATATGCTAAAAACTTTTCCCAGATGATGGCCAATCAACTCTCTGGCGTCAATCTAGCATCTTTTTGTCTTACATCCAAATCACTCACAAATTGCCTTTATTGCCCCTTATTTTGAGTTATTTTAGCACAAACCGATAGTGGAATATCCCAGTGTAACATTACACTAGATATAACATTCATCAGAAAAATAAAAGAACGTGGAAAAATATACTATGCAGAAGTTGAAAATCAATGGATTGATGGGAAATGTGTTCAAAAACACATCCGATCATTGGGCACCGACCCCGAAAATCCAACAAACATAGGAATCGAACCAACCCATTTTTCATACCTATCTTTGCGGTTAATGCAAGGTTCACTCTCACCGAATGATCTCTTTGAGATGTTAGAAAATATGGGTAAGCCGGTGAAAAAGGCAGACCTTAAGCGACTAGGTATTCACTACGATTTCAAAAAAAAACCTACTCTACCTCCCTATTTTACCAGAAGAACTCAAAATGAAGAACTTCAGGAAGCAAAGCAATTGATAAGAAAATTTCCACAACATCCTTTAGTTAAATCTGATGTGAAAAGGCCTGAGATCCTTCGGGATTTTGTTGCACTTGTTGAGGATGAGTTTAACGACGTGCCCGAGGCGGATATCAGCAGGTGGCTGTCTAATTTTATTGACACAGATGCTAGATTGACGCCATAGCCTTCGCCGAATAAATTTTGAAGATGTTCTCCTTTTTCCTTCTTCTCGAAGGAAGATGGT
>JAGLQN010000439.1 GCA_023136835.1 Candidatus Omnitrophota bacterium
CTGGTGAAGTGAAGGGGCAGCCCTTTTATATTCCTTCTAAGAACCATCAGAAATTCAGGCGGTTGAGAGGATAATTAAGATTATGGCATTGGAAACTTGACTCAGGATCGGCCAGCTTGGGGATATCTATGAGCAAAAGGCTGACAGTCTGGCAGAATCTCAACCGACACATTCCCGACATAGCCTATTTAGAACATGAAATAGCTTCGTGCAAACAAGAATGCAACACATGCAAGACAACTGTAAACTGGCAATTTACCAAATCTAATACCCCTATTAAAATTAAACTACCTTCCAATCAATTGATTCTTGGCAGACTACTAGTTGGCAGTCAAATAAAACTAATGCCACCATAATTTCAAGGAATAAACCATGTCAGACACAGCAATAGCAGATGTTGGAGAAATCCTAATTACCCTGTTAAGGGATAACATGGGAATCCCCCCGGACACAATAATGCTTATTTCCCCCGGGGAGATCGAAGCCAATGATAATGTCCGCCTCTCTTTGTTCTTATACCAAGTCATCGAAAATCCATATATGAAGAACCAGGAGATGCAAAACATAGATTCCGCACATCTTAAATATCCTCCACTGACCCTGGAATTATATTACATGCTCACTGCTCACCCTGCCTCCGGGATTCCTGATCGGACCGAGAGAACGAAAGAGGAGCATGGCATACTGGGTAAGGCTATGCGGATCATATTTGATTACTCTATTCTGACTTTTTCGGATTATGAATTGAGAATAACATTAAATCCCATGAGCTTAGACGATATGACCAAGATCTGGACTACCTTCCAGGACAGGCCTTTCAGGCCTTCTGCCTGCTATCTGGTCACCCCGGTAAATATAGACTCAACCCGGGATTTAAGTATAACAAGAGTGGAGTCCAAAAAAACGGAACACGATCGAATGATACCAAAGACAGAGGAAGAATAGATGGCGTTAATCAGGCCTTACATTACAGAGAAGTTCACCTCGTATAAGGTAGAAGAAAGAACCACACTCCTTTCTATTGCGATTTGGCTTAAGGATGATTATACAAAGAAGAAGACTATCGGTCAGACCGAAGTAAGGATAAAAGAAGAAAATATTAAAGCTTTCAAGAATCCCAGTGGAGCCTATATTTTAACTGATCTTGCCAGTGGTATGTTCATTTACACGGTTACCATCGAATCTGACTTCTATTTCCCTGAAAAAATAGAATTTGATGCATCTATGATAAGGACCGAAGATGTACATTTGAAATTCGAGAATGATGGTCCGGCATCTGGTTCGATCAATGCAAGACTTGAAAATGCTTCAGAACTGCATTTTAATGATGTTGTGGAATTTCAAAATCCAGTTGGTGATATTGAACAAAAGAAGATTACGAACATTGAAGCCGATAATATCACAATTTCCTGGAATATAGGACTTAAATACGACTTTAGTGCAAAAGGCAGCACTGTTCGTGTTCTGAAATATCTTATTGATGAAATTCTACTAAAACCAAAGCCATCCTATCCATTTCCCAATAATGCTACCCTTGCAAGAGGTTTAATTGTTGATTCCAATAATGATGCCCTTGAGGGGATACTGGTAGAAGTTGAAGAAAAAATCGAAACTCAATCAGATAAGAATGGAGAATTTGTTCTCTATTTTAAAGAAATAACCGGTCCCATTGAATTAAGAATAAATGGAGACCTTCAACCAGATATAATAACATTAGAGGGAGGGAGAACGATAGTTCTTGGGGAATTCGTTGTACCTTAATTGAAGGATTAAGTTAATAAATTTTCAAAGTGTGTGTTTTTAATCGGGAAAAAGCGGGTGATATCCAAACACACATTTAAAAAATTACAATATAGTTTAGAAAATCGAATTGAAATCATCCAACAATTGTAAGAAAAAAATATAGAAAAATCAATAGGAGGAACAAATATGCCGGAATATCTATCACCGGGAGTATATATTGAAGAGTTTGAAATTGGTGCCAGACCCATAGAGGGTGTTTCTACCAGTACAGCAGGATTTTTAGGAGAGACCGAAAGGGGAACAACAAAACC
>JAGLQN010000044.1 GCA_023136835.1 Candidatus Omnitrophota bacterium
AAGCGAGCGCGTCGAAGGATCTCCGTTATTCGAGTGACAAAATTCTATGATTGTAAAGTCATGGATGGATGATGGTCCGTCGATCGCGGATCGAATAACAGAATAATAAATGGGTCATGGGTGTAAACCCATAGGGTTCCAGTCGAAAAATGGGGGATACAAATGAGGTTGAGCAAATTTCGGATAAAGAATTTTAAATCTATCGTCGACACGGGGTATTGTTCGTTCGCTTCTGATCTAACGATCCTTATTGGTAAAAATGAATCCGGAAAAACCGCGACCCTTGAGGCGCTGCGGTATTTTAATAAGAACATTCAAAGGGTGTCGGAAGATGTTTTTCCTTTAGATGGAAGCGACAAGGATCCGTCAGTCGAGATTGGGTTTCGCCTTGAGCACGAAGAGATCAACGCGATCCAGGAAGATACAGGAGCCAAGCTTTCTGAGAAGGCTGTAAGTTATATCCTGGGCAATGGCTTAGGAGTGATCAAAAATAGCCGGGGAAAGTACGGGCTCAATGAGGAATGTATTGACCGGTTATTCAGGGAAGAGGCCGGCACGACCTATGAGGATCAGATTAAACATATAAAATCGGCAAAAGAAAGATTGCAGGAGCTGCTGAAAGGCCCTCAGGTTCCGGCCATTCATTTTGAATCCGGCGGCGAGAATATTCAAAGAGAGTCCAAGGACCTTATCCGGGTTGTTAAATCCTATCTTCCTTCCATTAAAGACGAGCAGATGCAAACTGAAGCTGTTGAAGCTATCCGTATGATTATAAAAGAAAGCAAGAAATTAACCGGGCCGCAACAATATGAACAGCAGGGCGAAGAGCATAAGGAGCAGCAAGATCAAGTCAAGAATTCTGTGGCTTTTTTCCTAGAGGGCGTTATTAAGCATCTGCCTAATTTTATCTTTTTTTCGGAATTTTCTGATATCCTTCCCTTTGAGATCGCTATTTCCTCTTTAAAAGAGAACCAGGCTGTTCTTGATTTTGCCAAGATCGCTAGCCTCGATCTTGACCAGTTTATCGAAATGCGGGATGTCCAGAGAAGGATCAATTATCTTAACCGCCATTCGGCAACGATCAGCGGGGATTTTCTCGGTTATTGGGAACAGAATAAAATCGAACTGGTCGTGAAGCCCGAGGGTGACAAGTTATTGTTCGGCGCCAAGGAGCAGGGAAGAACCGATTTCTTTAAGATAGGGCAAAGGAGCAAGGGCTTTCAATGGTTCCTGTCTTTTTATCTCCGGCTTAATGCCGAGAAGGGTAAAAACAGCGTGATCATCATTGATGAGCCGGGGATGCACCTTCACGCGAAAGCCCAGAAAGAGATCGTTAGGGTTTTAGAAGATAAGATCGTTACAGAATCACAGGTTATCTTCAGCACGCATTGTCCGTACTTGATCGATACACAGAGGCTCGATAGGGTGCGCCTCGTCTTGAAGGATACGCAGAGGGGAACGGTTATCAGCGAGGATATCCATAACCAGACGGATGAGGAAAGCCTAATGCCGGTCATGACGGCGATGGGTGGAGGGAAGCTGACAACAGCGCCTCTCTCGGGAAAGAAGAACGTCATTGTGGGCAGCGTTGCTGATTTTTATTTCTGCGCGGCCTTAAAAAGATACCTGAAAGATCTTGATCTTGACGAGATCAATCTGATCCCCGCGACCGATATCGATAATATTGTCCATCTGGTCTCCCTGATGATCGGTTATCATTTAGAGTTCCATGTCTTGCTTAACAACAACGATGACGGATACCAGAAAGGGAAGCATCTTAAAGAAAGATTCGGGCTGGGGAATGAAAGAATGCTTTCTGTGTCAAGAAAGGCGAATTACACGACAGAAGATTTGTTCACCTTCGAGGATTTTAACAGCTATGTGCTTAAAGGCGAACGCGGTGAAGATCAGGCTGTTTTAAATTCGGAATATCTAAAAGATAACGAACTTAACAGGGTTTTACTGGCCAGAAGATTCTTCGACGCGACTGTGAAGGCGACGGATCAGGCCGCCCTCTCCAGTGGAACGCTAGCGGCGTTCCGGAGGTTATTCGAGAAAATTTTAAGTGAATTTAATACTTCACCCGAAATTGAAGAAGAGCCGGAAAAGATAGAAGAGAAGGAAGAAAAGGCACCGGAGATCAAGACAAAGCGCCGTCTCTTTAATTTTATCAAGCAAAAATAAACGCCCGTTTCTATAATACGGCCCATTTCAACATGGATGGGCCGTTTGAATTTTCTCGTTTTTAGTTTCTTCTATCACAATATTGTGTTATATTAACAAAAAAGTGAGGAGAGACGTTATGACTGATGAAAATATTAAAAACCTGCGGAATCTAAGTAAAGTTTGTCACAGAAGCGGTATCCTGCCAATTTTTCTCGGTATTTTGGTTATGTTTATCGGCGGGATCGACTTTAACGCCTATGTTTTGGCTGTAGGATTATTGATCTTTATCCTAGGATATTCTTTTGTGAAGATTGCGGATAAAATCAATAAAAATATTGGGTAAAAAGAGATAGTCTTCCCTTTTAGAGTATGTTGGGGGGTCTTTCTGGGCACGTGTGTTTGCAATTAGAATTAGTTGGGGGTCAGATGAATATCTGATCCCCTTTTTTGGGGAATAAATGGAATAAATGGTGACAGTTTAGTTAAATCATAACAACA
Organism: Candidatus Omnitrophota bacterium; assembly: GCA_023136835.1. Lineage (GTDB taxonomy): Bacteria > Omnitrophota > Gorgyraeia > Zapsychrales > Zapsychraceae > 2-02-FULL-52-10. The sequence goes on from JAGLQN010000044.1 coordinate 2,665, forward strand.
GGCATAAAGGAGAAAACAATGGCACGCATATTTGATGATATTACGCAAACGATCGGCAATACGCCGCTGGTAAGAATTAATAAATTGGCAGAAGGTATTGACGCGACCGTACTGGCTAAGCTCGAATTCTTTAACCCGCTTTCAAGCGTGAAAGACAGGATCGGGGTGGCGATGATCGAGGCTGCTGAGAAATCCGGAGAGCTAAACAAAGATTCGGTTATTATTGAACCGACAAGTGGTAACACGGGTATCGCGTTAGCTTTTGTTGCCGCGGCCCGCGGATATAAATTAATTCTGACGATGCCGGACACAATGAGTATCGAAAGACGGAAGCTTCTGAAAATTCTCGGGGCGGAATTGGTTTTAACCGAAGGGGCAAAGGGAATGAAAGGGGCCATTGAAAAAGCTGAGGAACTGGTCAGAGAAACAAAAAATAGTTTCATGCCGCAGCAGTTCAATAATCCCGAGAACCCCGGAATTCACCGCCGGACAACGGCCGAAGAGATATGGAATGATACAAATGGAAACATAGATATTTTTATTGCCGGAGTTGGTACTGGGGGAACCCTTACGGGTATCGGCGAGGTTTTAAAGAAACGTAAACCGGAGATAAAGATTATTGCCTTGGAGCCGGTTGAATCCCAAGTGTTAGCCGGCAAAGGGCCCGGTTCACATAAGATCCAGGGAGTTGGCGCGGGATTTATCCCGAACATATTGAATAAGGATATTATTGACGAGATTATTCCGGTATCGCGCGTGGATGCCGGCGAGACGGCGAGGCGTGCCGCAAAAGAGGAAGGCATCTTCGCGGGGATATCCAGCGGTGCCGCTATGTGGGCGGCGCTTGAAGTTGCCAAGCGGTCGGAATCCACAGGCAAAACGGTCGTCGTGGTTTTGCCGGATACAGGTGAGCGATATTTATCCGGGTGGCTGTTTGAGGAATAAAAAATATTAGAAGGATGTTTCTTTCGGCTCGATTATAAGTGGGTACTATTCCTAATTTTTTCACACTCTAGGAAAGTACAAAGAAAAATTTCATTTTTCTTTGCCGCACTGGCTTTCCTTAAATCAAATTATGGAAACCAGCACTGCGCTAGTTTTTCCTGATTCAGATTAAGCCAGTGCGGTACTAGTTTCCACAGAAATATTTAGGAAAACTAGTGCTGCTTGGAAATTTTTTTAGCAGTTTGGAAAGTGGTAACTTTCCAAGACTGTAAAACGCGAAGAGCGCGAAAAATCACTAAAAGTCATACCCTCCGGGTACTGCTTCGCGGTCGCGTAGGCGATTTTCTCGCCTTGTCTTCCATGTCATTCCGGCGAAAGCGGGAATCTAAACCAAAATGGTTTCTTTTCATGTCAGTATATCGTGATACAAATCCTCCCAAAGAGGATTCACCTCTTCAATTAATTTAATTTTCCAAGCGCGATTCCATTTCTTTAAACATTTCTCTCTATGAATCGCGCTATTAATATCATTGGTGGTTTCATAATACACAAGCCTATGAACATTATACTTTTTGGTAAACCCTTCTA
>JAGLQN010000440.1 GCA_023136835.1 Candidatus Omnitrophota bacterium
AATGCTTCAATTAATTCTTGTTCGTCACGACTAACTAACACCTTTTGCTTTAAATCTGACAAACTAAGCTTAAAATTATTTTTGTCAGAAAGATCTATAAATCTCACAAGAGTTAGGAATTCAAGGAGCTCTCTAAACTCATCTTCGTAAAAATGGAAATCTGTCTCTTTATATGGGTTACCTGTATCGCCTCGGAATTTCTGAAGAACAAAGCCTATTTTTTCATTGTCGTTATCATGAACAATGACTTTTATTTGATCCCTTCCTGTTCGTGAGCATCTAAGTATGAATTCACCTTTAACTCTCACGATTTCACAAGACTCAGCCTCGCCAAAAACTTTACGAATATTGCGCTTACTGGTTTTTTCTCCCGTAATGCTGTTTTCAAATTCTGTTACTTTTGAAACAAATATCGTATCAGGCCCACTTTTATCGCACAGCTTATAATAGTAAATCTCACCATCTTCTTTTGTGTAAAAGGATTCCATTATTAGCCTCTCAATTTATTACCTGGATTGCATAATGCGCTTCAGCCGCGCAGTCCTTCGCGTCGGCTGCAAGCGCCTGGTTGGGTGTGAACACGACCAATTTCTGAAAGTTAATTTTGTCGAAACATACAAATTCAATTCAAAAAAAATTCAGAATTATATACCAAAATTCATTGTTACTTTGGACTAAATTTGTCTCAGTCCGTCATACCGTTAATTGCTTTAATAGTAATTTGCTTAAAGTAACAGCAGAATTGCCCGAAAAGCTGATTGGTTTATTAGAGTTAGGTATTCCAAGTGATAGCCATAAAAGAACATCAACCCAGCCCGTTATTGTCCACGTTTTAAAGTTTTCAAGCAATTCCTGAAGATCGTCGAATGGTACTCTGGTAATAGTGCCTTCCCAGTTCGGGCGGAGATATTTTAGTTGTTCTTTCGATATATTTATACCAAGATATGAAACCTGTAAGAAATGTATTGCATACTCATCGATTATTGCTACTGGTGTATTCTCTGGGATGATAATACTTAGCCCTGTTTCTTCATGAACCTCTCTTACTACGCATTCTTTTAAACCGAATATATCGCCACGATCTCCAATATCAGGCGGCATAAAGGCTCCACCAAATGTGTGCAATGTGTACGGAAAATCATCAGATTCTTGGCTTCTACGGTGTAAAAACAAACACCTTTCTTCTTCAGAATAAAGAACCGCATTTGCACTAATAATTTTCGGGGTAATGTTATCTTTACTTAGAGCACGCAAATCCGAATAATAAAGTGTTCGATAATTCAAATAAAAAGGGTCATCTTTCCAATCAGGTTCTTTTAATAGAACTGCGCAAGGATCATTCGGCCTTTTTTTCTTTTTAAGGCTATGCTTTATTGCCCCTGAGACGCTTTTTTGTTTTTCGTTAAGGTCGTAGGGGCCAAGATTTATGAGTTTGGGCGTCTGTAGGTCGGGGCCTCTTTTCACCTTGAGTGTGTTTCCAATTTCATGGGAGTGATTTAAAATGTTAGTTATGGTGGCAAAATTTTCAATATGATCATGTGTCAACCATGGGCTTTTGGGTTTCATGGCCAAAGCCTTCTCTGCTAGCAAAAAATCTAAAGCATCTCCCTTTGGAATTAGTTTGACTATAGTACGGATATATGGATTATTCGCATATGTGTTAATTAGCTTTTTCAGGTAAGCCCTCATTTTTTTCTCTATAAATTTTTCTTTAAACTTCCTAATCAGCCGCGCGGCTTTTTGCGTCGGCTGAATTAGCCTTGTTCGATTCGTTAATCATTAATAAATTCTTCCATTTCTCTACAAAGAAAATAATTGTAATCATTGTTGTATCTTGCACAGCCTTTCCAATTACGTTGGAGGTGCATGAGATAAGAATAATCCGAATTTTTATTCAGCGCTCTCCTTTTTTGCTTCCAATCAGAAAATCCTGATACGATACCTATTCCAATACCTAATGTAGATATTATCAAAAGCGTTGATACATCTAAGGTTATGCCACCTATTGCAGTCGCAACCTTAGTAACAACTGGGAATGAAAGACTCTTAATACCAGTCCACCCAGCAATATTTAAAGCTCCCATGCTACGACGGTAATCTGTTAATGAACCTTCGATTTCCTTTTTTAGATCGACCAATCTATCATTATAAATGGTCTCGTCTTCACATTCGGAAATGGCCTTTGCTGCATTTCTAATAGCATCAATAAATCTTTGCCTTTCATCACGATATTTTTCACGAAATTTGATTAAATCTTGTGGTCGAATATCTAAGATATTTTTGGGGATAAAATCGCGAATAACTAAGGTAGCTAGTTGCTGGCTCTGTTCATCAATGGGGAAATCCTCAATTTCACCATCATATTTAAAAAATGTTGATCCTGTCCAGGCAGCTGAACTATCAGAAAGCAATTGGAGATTATTCTTTCTTGATATCTGCTCAGCAAGGTATGTCATATATAGTACTGCAAATTCGGTTGGAACGTGAAGCCACTCGTTATGTGCTGCTGCTTGACCTTTGGCGATAATCATATTCCTCAATTCTACATCAACCTTACCTTGGTGAAGCCGAGCATAAGCCTCCGACATATCGAATTCTAGTGCTGCTGCTTGCCATACCCCAGAATCAATTTTATTTAGGAACTCTTCCGCAACATTTTTAGTATATGAGTCGGGATATATAGGAATTCCAATTTCACCGGTTTCTGTCAAAATTTGTACATTTTCAGGATCATCTGTCTTATATCCTTCGGGAACTATGCGATATATGCGGTCCCACAGGAGAGACGCGCTCCACAACCAACGGTAATTTTGAAATTCAATAGTTGGATAATAAAGTGCATAATTTGCCATATCTACTTTCCTTCAATCGAAGCAATGATTAGTGGGAAAAATCGCGCAATATCATGGAACGAAATCG
>JAGLQN010000441.1 GCA_023136835.1 Candidatus Omnitrophota bacterium
TTATGAACTTTATGCTTATAGAGGGCGCTCTGAAGGCGATGACATCTTCGATTGGTCTTTGGCTGAGGAGATCGCTTTTCTAAAAAATAATATTCGCTGATCCCTCCGGTTTCAATCTCAAAGCAGCCTTGTGGAACCTGCCTAAAATTCATACCTGCTATCAGTTTGGATCTTATTTTTCAAATAGGCGCTTGACATCTCAGATGCCCGTGTTAATCTATATAACAAGACGGTTATATAGATCAACGCGATGATGGAACAGACTGAAAAAATCTTTAAAATCTTTGCCGATAAGAACCGCATCCGGATCTTAAAGCTCCTCGAGCAGAGAAAGATGTGTGTTTGCGAGCTTGCCTTTATTTTGAAGGTTACGCAACCCAGTATTTCCCGCCATTTAAAAAAAATGAAAAAAGCCGGGCTGGTCAGTGATGAACGGGATAAATTCTGGACGAATTACTATTTAGTGAAAGACTCAGCGCACGGAAAGGCGTTGATGAACTGTCTTAAGAAATGGCTGGTAAAGGACACAACGGTCCAATCGGACCTCGCGAGGATGAAAATCGTCAACAGGACGAGGTTATGTTGCCAATAAACCGAATAAATGGAGAATAACAATGACAAATCCAGACCCCCAGAACAAAGAAGATGAGAAAGGTTTTTTAGCGCGATTAATGAAAAAATTAGATGAAAAACTTAAAAAAGCTTCACAACAGAAGGGGTGCTGCTGCTCTTCCGATGACAAAAAGGATTCCTCATGTTGCTGAAGTTCGCCGATTGGCTGACTTATCAAGTTTTGGGTTTGTCGCCGGAGTCAAAATTTGGGGAAGTCGTCAATTTCTTTATATATGATTCTGTTAAGATCTTGATACTATTGTTTACTTTGATCTTTTTTATCGGTGTTATCCGCACCTTTCTGCCGCAGCAGACCATACGTAAATGGATGAATCAAAGAGGAGTTGCCGGCAATTTCTTTGCCGCTCTTTTTGGCGCGATCACGCCGTTCTGTTCGTGTTCTTCGATCCCGATCTTTCTCGGATTTCTCGAGGCGGGTATTCCGTTGGGTGTGACGTTTTCGTTTCTGATCACTTCCCCGCTGATCAATGAATATCTAGTTATCCTGATGCTGGGGTTTTTTGGCTGGAAAATAACGATCGCCTACATTTTTAGCGGCATGTTTATTGGTATTATCTCCGGGGTGGTCTTAGGACGGATGAAACTTGATGCTTATCTGGTCGACGACCTGATCGAGAAAAGGGCCGATAATGGAGACGGAAAAACTTTCCCGACCTTTATAAGCCGTTTGAGGTTTGGGCTGCATGAATCCTTGTCGATTACCAAGAAAATATGGATATGGGTTCTTCTGGGAGTAGGGATCGGCGCTGTTATCCATAATTATGTTCCGCGGGAAACGATCCAACCCATTATCAGCAAGACAGGAATATTTTCCGTTCCCATTGCGACTATTCTTGGCGTGCCGATGTATGGAAGCTGCGCGGCTATTGTCCCGATAGCGGTTGTCCTTTTTCAGAAAGGGATTCCGCTTGGAACGGCGCTGGCTTTTATGATGGCGATCGCGGCTTTAAGCTTGCCGGAAGCGGTTATGCTCAGGCGGGCGATGAAGCCGCGCTTGATTATGGTGTTCTTTGGTATTACGGCGCTTGCGATCGTTATGACGGGTTACATCTTTAATTTTCTTCAGTCGATCTTGATCTAGGGGTGAAATGGCTGAGGTCTTTAGATGTGCCGGGTTAGAAGGTTGAATAATTCTGATTTCGTCCGGCAGGTTAATATGTCGTCCCGGTTTTTCTCGATGATCAGAAATCTGCTCATTTCCGACATGGTTCGTAAATAAGGCTGAGGATTTAACTGCGGGATCAATGTTAGGATAAATATCTTCGCAGGATTTTTATCCAATGAAGCGAAGTCAACGCCTTTTTGGCTGATACCTACGGCAATCGTTAAACGGTCAACACAAAGAGTTTTAGAATGGGGAAGGGCAATGCCGTCCTGCATTCCTGTTGACATGGTTGCTTCGCGTTCCCACAGGTCCCGCAAGACCTGATCTTTTTTTGAATATTTTATTTGTCCCGATTGAAGAAGCAGGTCTACCAGTTCCTCGAGGATCTCTTTTTTTGTCTGCCCTTTAAGATTGGTCTTCACGGCCAAGGGGGAGAGAACATTATGTCCCTTTGAAGCGTGTCCTCCAACCCCGTTCTCCATTTCAAAGATCTTCTTCCCGATCTCTTCTGTTTCGGAAAAACTCTGAAGATGTTTCATGTATTGTTCGACATCCGCGATAACTTCATAAAATAAAGTATGGATAAAGGCCGCGTCCTGCACTAAACAGTCGAATATGAATTCTTGAGGCGTATATGTGAATGTGATAAAGGAACGGTTCTTACGGATATTAAATATTCTGCTTCCGCGTCCCATACTGTGGATAAAAAATCCTTCACCCTCGAAAACTTCAAGCACTTTGCGCAATAGGAGCTCCGCTGTCTCTTGATTCGGCATGGCGAAGCGGATGGTTTTCAGTTCTTTCTTGACCGGAGGCTCTTTTCGCAGAACCGGCTTAGGGGAGTCGAGCAATTTATCAAGAATAGGTGGCGTTATGAGGATCGTGACAAATGTTGTGATCAAAGCGACACTAAAGATCTCATCGTTGATAAGGCCGGCAGAAAGTCCTATTCCGGCAATAATCAGGGCTACTTCTCCCCGGGGGATCATCCCGACGCCAATCCTTAAGGCTCCCCGGATATTAAAATTAAGGAACAAAGCCGGAAGGCCGCAGCCGATCAGTTTGCTGAGAATGGCAAAAACAACAAAGATCAATCCAAACAAGAGAATATCCGGTGAGGCCATTTTCTCTAAATTGATAAGCATACCCATAACACAGAAAAATATCGGCACAAAGAATTTCTGGAGCATTTCCAGCTTTTCCTGAATAATGAAGGAGAGGTCTGTTTTGGACAAGGTGAGCCCCATAACATAAGCGCCGATGATCATGGCCAAACCGGATTTCTCAAAAATTCCGGCTAAAAGCAGGGTGAGGGCAAAACTAATAATAGTGATCATCTCTCTGTTTTTAATCTTTTTGAGCCATTTGCTTAAGAGGTAGGCGTAGCGTAATCCCAGGAGGGTAAAAAAGAGCCATATGCCGACGGCCTTCAGGGTGATCAGCGAGATCTCTTGCCATCTCACACTCCCGCTCTTGGCCATTCCCAGAACGACCGCGAGGGTAATGATCCCTAGGACATCATCGATGATCGCAGAGGACAAAATAGTCACGCCTTCAGGGGAGTTCATTTTCCGTTTTCCGGAAAGGATACGGGCGCTGATACTAACCGAAGTGGCCATCGAGATAACGCCCAAAAAAAGCGGGATAGGGTCGAGAAATCCATAATGGATTCCCAAGATATATTTAGACAGTAAAACGCCTGCGAGGTCACCTGCTAGAAAGCTGACGATAACACCGAAGATCCCTACAACAGAACCGGCAAGGGAAAATTGGATAAAAGCATCAATATCTGTTTCGAGCCCCACAAGAAAGAGAAGTATGATCGAGGCAATGGTCGCAAAGCTATAGAGTTCGATAGAGATAGGAAAGGCTTGATGTAAAGGAAAAAGCCCGTGCTCGAAACCTAAGAAAGGGATCTTTCCCAGAAAATAAGGGCCGATAATAACACCGGCAATAATCTCGCCGAGAACCGCGGGTAATTTCCATTTGATAAAACACAAACCTCCGAGCCAAGCGGCAAAGAGAATAATGCTTAGCTGAAAGACGAGGAGGTGTGTTTTGCCGATAAGATTTGTTTCTGAACCTGTTTCTGCGGCATAGAGAGGGCTGCATAATACGGTCAAGGTGAAAAAAAGAAATAAGTATAAAAATAAATGTTTTTTCATTATTTGAATTGTTTAGGTCAAATTAAAAAAGTTATTTTCTGCCAGGTTTTTCGGTTGCGTAAAAGTACTAATTCTATGCCTAATTGAGGGTTTTGTCAAAATAAACGTTAAATAAACTGATTTTCTTAATTAT
>JAGLQN010000442.1 GCA_023136835.1 Candidatus Omnitrophota bacterium
GCGGTATTTTTTATTCGTGGTAATAAGCTTCAGATGTTCCAGGACTTTTCCTTCATCTATCTGCCTTAGGCCCCAGAGAAGGTTCCCGGAATAATCCAGCATGACGCGGGGGTTCTTTCCCTGCTTAACCAGTGTTCTGATCATATCCGACATTCTCGAATAGCACCGCAGAAAGACCGGGGCGTTATGATTATCGCCGATATTCTGATGTTCCAGCATATACTGAAGATTTGAAATTAAGGCGGCTGAAGTTAAATCATCGCTCGAGGCGGGAATAGTCGGCTGGTGCATATGAAGGACTATCCCGAAACTCGATCGGATATTATCAAAATCGATATTTGAAATAGAAGCGTAACTCAAAGAAGGTTTACGCTTTTGGGCTTCCTCGCCGGTAATATTCGGAAGGTTATCTGTAATATCTGATATTTTCATTGTTATATTCGCTGAAATTATCTGCTGGTTGCTGTTTCCGTGTTTTGCTTTCCGGAAGCCCCGCCTTTAATCCTTCGTTCGCGGGCGGGCTGGTGTTTAGGAGAGCCGCGCTTAATTTTTTCTAGATAATATTTAGCGCAATCCATCTCATAAAAAATATTATCTCTCCGCTCGACCTCCTCTAACCAATCCGTGTCCACAGTATCATTCATCAGGCCGTTATAAAGACGCGTGAATCTGGCGATATGCCGCTTAACCCTTTTATGGGCATAGGGAGCCATGGATCCTGTTTTCATAATAAAAGGCCAATCGCTTGATTCGGCCAACAAAAGTTCTCTGGCCGCCTGATTTAAAGCCCGCCGGATGATATGGCCTGTATGAATACTGTTAAGGTAAGGAAAAAATTTTTCGGCTAATTCAACCATCCTTTGACTCGCGTTGTGGATATGTTTTAATATCCAGTCATTAGATCCATCGATCCAATACTCGCCGTATCCTTTCCATCCCCAGCTCGATGTTGATGGCATCGAAACCTGGTTGACCGGATATTGCTCAAGATACTCTGAGGGAGTTATTAATCGGACTGTATTTTGGTCACGCGTGATCTTCCTTATGAGGAAATCAATCCAGAGGGGCCCTTCAAACCACCAATGTCCAAATAGTTCCGCGTCGTAAGGAGCGACAACAATCGGTTTTCTATCCATATGATAGGAGAGGTGTTCTATCTGTTTCTCACGGTTAAACATGAAGTTGCTTGCGTGATTTGCCGCTTTTTCTTTTGCCCAATCCGGCCGGTAAGCCTCTTTATATTCTGAATCGCCGGTTATCCTCCAGTATTTCATTCCTGTGTTAATCCTTATGCCTTGAGGATGAATATAAGGTTTTATGTAATCATATTCCAGCTCGTGCCCGATATCTTTATAATATTCCCTGTAATCCGCGTCGCCGGGATAACCTTCCTTAGAGCTCCATACTTGTTTCGATGACTCCACGTCCCGGCCGAAAGCGGCAATACCCGATGGGCAATAAAGAGGGGCATAAACACCGTCGCGGGGGAAAGGATCCGCGTTCATTATACCGTGATGGTCAACAAAAAAGAACCTGATGCCCGCTTCCTTAAGAAATTCGTCAACGCCGGGATAAAACCCGCACTCAGGAAGCCATATTCCTCTTGGAGGCCGGCCAAATGTCCTTGTATAATGCTCCACGCCTGTCAATATCTGCGCCCG
>JAGLQN010000443.1 GCA_023136835.1 Candidatus Omnitrophota bacterium
GCCAGCCCATGATAATGGGGTTGCCGTCCTGTTCTTTCGATTTCCTTTTCTGAGAGTTCAATCAATTTATCCAGATGCCGCAGATAACGGTCTTGCAGAAGGGGGTCCCGCAGCATGGAAATCAACGTCGGGGTCAAAGACATCGTCATCCGAAAATCTATGTTATCGGATATAAGATTGTCAAACACGTTAATAAGGGGGATATATGTTTCTGTTATGGCTTCAAAGAGCCAATTCTCCTCGAGAAAATATTCTTCTTCCGGATGGCGCACAAAGGGGAGGTGGGCATGCAGCATCAGACAGAGGTAACCTTTAGACATGGATAATATAACTCCTTATAGCGCTAAATTCCGGGTTTTAAGGACAATACATTGTTTTTGCGCGCTGGACACTTGTTGTTATCCGCCTTTGTTCGGCTTTATCATTTGAAACAGCGGTAAAGTCAAGCGGGATATCTCCGTCAGGAAGCGCGAACCTTAAAGAAAATGTTCCGTCTTCCCGCAGTTGGATTTTCTTCTGGCCAAGCCGCACCTCGGCATCCGGCTCTGTCCGGCCATACACGATCAGTTCGGTCCCTATCTCAAAGAAAAATTTTCTTTTTTGTGTTTCTTTTTCGCTGGCGCCGCCTTTAAACTGTTCACTGGCGCCCCCGGTGATCACCATTTCCTCTGACGCGCCCAGCTTGATCTTTTTATGATATTTTCCTTCCGATTGCCATTGTGATCGCGATCCGGCGGAGAAAGATACTTCTAAATCTTTTCGAGATAATCCTTTCAGGTCCCATTTTCCGCCTGATAAATGTTTCGCTTTGAGTAATTTCAGGAGGGGAAATAAATTATAATAATAGGCCCGGATATCATCCGCGGTTAAACGCATTTTTCTTCCGAATTCCTTTCCTTTCGGAGGCCGGCTCGCGTCATTGGATTTTCCGACCATGACAAATGGCCGGTGGGTCCGGGATCTTTTACCGTCGTCTTTGAAAGGAGGGATGTCCATCCAAATCATATCACGGCGCCATGAGGAATTCGCGCTGGGTGTCATGACAAAATTAGACCGGGCGAGAACATGAAACCGCCCATTCCGGGTTCTTATCCCGATGGCTCCGCAATAGGTGACATTGTCGCTCAAAAGATTAATATACCAATTATCCACAAAGGGGGGGAGATCCGTGTCGAACCAGTGATTGGCGTTGTTCCCGTCAAAATTTTTTAATGTAATATCATACATTCTTAAGGTATAAACGGAACCCTCAAATTCGTGGCCGATGTTTTGTTTTATTTTATCAATGGAAGAGGGTGTTATTTCCCAATGGGCGTATATCCAATAGGGGTCTCGGGCAACGA
>JAGLQN010000444.1 GCA_023136835.1 Candidatus Omnitrophota bacterium
TCCTTATTTCCTAAAAATTCAGTTTCAGCGCTTCCCGAAGTATTGAGGCTCGCGTAAACTAATGGTTCGACAGATTCATTCTTTTATGAATTTATGAACTAATCTGCTCACCATTAGTCCTGAGCTTGTCGAAGGACTAATTCGCGTAAACCGCCAATACCTCATCAGCGATAATATCCCATGAAAAAACCGACTCAACCGCGACGCGTCCGTTTTGTCCCATCCATCGCGCGTAATCGAAATCTGAAAAAAGCGTTCCTATTCCCCAGGAAACAGATTCGGCATTATCATAGACTTTATAGCCATTGACATCGTGCCACACGATTTCCGATGGCCCGCCGTTTGAACTTGCGATAACGGGTTTTCCCGCGCTCCACGCTTCAAGGATAACAATGCCAAACGGTTCGTTTCTGCTTGGGACACAAACACAATCCGTCGCTTTAAAAAGGTCAACAAGTTTCCATCCGTTTTGGTAGCCTAAGAATCTTGTCGCGTGGCTTATTCCCATTTGATGAGCCCTCTCCTCAAGGCCCCGGCGCATATCTCCGTCCCCGACGAAAACAAATTTAGCGTTATTGTAAAAATTCAATACATTCGGAATCGCCTCCAAAAGAATATCCGGCCCTTTCTGGTATACCATTCTCCCGGCAAATAGGACCATAGGATCCATAGGCCCTATATCATACATTTTTCGTATGGCAGCGGGTTCAATCCAACCGTCAAATCCCCGGCAGTCTATTCCATTATAAACAGTATCTATTTTCCAGTCAGGCAGGCTATAATTCCACATAAGTTCGTTTTTAAGCGATTTGGAAACGGCAATCACGTGATCCGCGCGGTATGTTCCAAGCCACTCGAGGTGTCTTATTGCCTCGGAATTACCGCCGAAGAAATTATTACCGCATCGTCCATATTCGGTTGAATGCATGGTAAAGACTGCTTTTCTGCCTCTACCTTCTTTAATCCAGATGAGCGCGTTTGCTGTTAACCAGTCATGAGCATGGATGACGTCAAACGGTCCTATATAATCCTCTGTCGCGAAAACCGCGTTGACAAAAGACCGGCACATATTATTCATTTCTTCAACAAAATCAGGGTTTGTGCCAAAAGGGCATCGGTGGTAGTGAACGCCATAAATACGCTCATAAGCGGAATGATTTTCGCGCCCCATACGTGTAAATACATGCACCTCGTGCCCTTTGCGCTCTAAAGCGCAGGCAAGTTCTGTCGCGTGGACAGCTACTCCTCCTATACTGATTGAGTGAGCCGTTTCCCATGAAAGAAGAGCGATACGCATTATGCGGATACTTTCATGACAGAGTTAAGATCCCCAAACAGATTATTAACCTTCATATCATTTTTAGGATCAGTCCACCACTGGTTATCAACAATGAATTTATATTCGTACACTCCTGAATTAAGCTCTACACCGGTTTTCCATACTCCGTTCTTATTTCTTTTCATAACTATTCCGTTATCATCCCAGGAATTAAAATCACCTGTTAAGAGAACCTTTTGAGCCTCAGGCGCCATAAGTTCGAAAGCAACTTTCTTCTTTTGTTTGCTTTTCTTCGGCATATTTTTCTCCTTTTTAGTTGACTGATTATCCTTCGGCATTATAATTTCGTCTACTGTAACACCAAACACGCGCGCGATTTTTTTAAGTGTTGTTATCCTTATCTCCCGCTGTCCTATCTCCCACATAGCAACGGCCTGTCTCGAAACACCTAACCATTGCGCGAGATCGCTTTGAGTGAGTTTTTTACGTCGTCTTATTTTTTTAATTGTTGAGCCAACCATAATCTTCCTGACATAGAACTGTATAGATAGACACCAAAATGTCACATTTTGTGACTTTTGTCAATATTATTTTAACTCAGCAGTATTCCGTTAAAATAATTGGGGACAGTGGACTTGCCCTGAAATAGTGGACACTAATGAAATGGTGGTATAATGCCACAAGGAGGTGTCCCATGAGCAAGAACAATCCCCGAAAAAGTTCGAAACTCGTTAATGGTCGGGAGTTTCGTCCTAACCCTCTATGACTAAATTTCCCGCGGCGGTCTGTATACCGCGGGATTATGAACGGCTCTAATTTATGTTCACTAACGTTCCATAAATTATGCCGTTGTTTAAGTTGCAGAGGGTTTTTGTTTAGGATAGAATGCTCTGAAAGGAGAACAAAAATGGAAGAGATGACATACATCTATGAATTGTGTGAACGTTTACCGAGGTGTGGGCCTGGTGATAACGAATCAACCCGACGGGCATATGAATCTATTTTAGAAGTACCTAAGCAGCCATTTATTTTAGATATTGGATGCGGCACAGGAATGCAAACGCTTGAATTGGCGAGAATTTCAGAAGGTAAAATTATTGCGTTAGACAACTGTCAAGGCTTTCTAGATATATTGATGAATCGGGCCGTTGAAGATAGGCTCCAAGATTTTGTTACTCCGAAAAATATGTCAATGCGTGAAATGGATTTCAATGAAGAGACTTTTGATATTATATGGTCGGAAGGGGCGTTGTATTCTATGGGATTTCAGAATGGCTTAAAGCGATGTCGACAGCTATTAAAAGACGGCGGGTATTTAGCGGTTACAGAGCTTGTATATATTGCTCCAGACCCACCTATTCCTGTTGTTCAATATTTTGAAAGTGAATATCCTGACATCAAAGATGTTAAAAGTAATGTTGAACTCATTCAGAATGAAGGATTTCATTTATTATCAAACTTTACTCTACCCGAATCGTCCTGGCTTGATAATTATTATTTACCAATAGAGAAAAAATTGCCTTATCTCATTAAGAAATACCAGAATAATCAAGTAGCGCTGGGTGTTTTTGAGGGCTTTCAAAATGAAGTGAATTTTTACAAAAAGTATTCAGAATTTTACGGCTACGAGTTTTTTGTTATGAAGAAAGAATAGCTAGATATCAAGATGAACGGGAAGGTTAGCGGGTTTCGACCAAATAAGTTCGAAAC
>JAGLQN010000445.1 GCA_023136835.1 Candidatus Omnitrophota bacterium
TATAACATTAGCTAACAACGTAAACTATTGTAAATAAACAATTCAACTGTTCATAATCCGAGGGTCATAATAAAGTTTCTATTGCTCTAACCGCTTTTTCTTTAATTTCTTTAATTTGATGTTATAATAAAATCTATTATCGACAGATAAGCTAATTTTTGATATAAATTTGGTGCAGTTTATGCGCCCATAGCTCAGCTGGATAGAGCATCGCCCTTCTAAGGCGAGGGTCGGACGTTCGAATCGTCCTGGGCGCGTTTATTTATAAAGTAGTCGTTATTTGGACACTTGGATAGAAACAGTCAGTTATTAACTTGTTTAACTAATTGGAATGAATGGCTTTATAGGCAGCTTGGAACAATAGAGCATCTGTCTTCTAAGCTGTGGGCCGGTGGTTTGAATCCACCCAGGGTCGCGTGACGTTCTCCCGCCCCGCCCTCTTGTATAGAAGAGCTGGGCGGGATTAATTCGCGCGTATAAGTTACGTTCACTTCGTTCCGTAACTTATGCGCTCATTAAGAATCGTCCCAGGCGCACCATATTTTAAATAAGAATCTTTTCGACATGCTAAATGGTGAGTATATAATTATATCAAGAGGTGAAGAATATGATTAAAGTGGCATTAGATACGGAATTAACAAAGATTATTGATATTAGTAAGGATTTTGGAGCTGATAGAGTTTTGTTATTTGGTTCTTGTCTGGACGATGTAGCCCGGGCGCGGGATATTGATATTGCCGTGAGCGGTATCCCGCCCAGAAAATTCTTTGAGTATTATGCCGAAGTTTCTATGGCGGTTAAAGATGAAGTGGACATTGTAGATTTGGATGATTTAGGTGATCATTTTTCTGGTCGTATATTATCCAAAGGTAAGGTGCTGTATGAAAGATAAGTTTAAGGAATTACAAGAAGATGTTGTGGCCGAACAAAAACTCATTGAAAAAACTGTCCAATGTTTAAGCGTAATCAAATCACAATTGCCTCTGCCATTTGCTGAGGATGATCTTAAGACCGAACCCGCTATTGGGACATACTTGATGAATTTCTACAACGGCGTTGAAAATATTATCAAAAGAATTTGTAAAGTTTATTATGAAACATTTCCGCTAGGCAAAGATTGGCATAAAGAATTGTTGGATTTATCTTATCAACCACCGGAGGGAAAGTTTTCTGTTTTTTCTCAAGAAATTGTTAGTCGGTTGTATAAATATAAAAATTTTCGACACCGGTTTGTCAGTGGATATGGTTTTCAATTAAAAGCGGAAAAAATGTTGGAATTGGTTGATGATGTAGAAATTTTGTGGGACGCCATTCAGAAGGATTTGGATTCATTCCTTGAAAAGCTATCTTAAATTGACGCCTATTTCGCATAAAAGACACTGAAAAGACATTCGGTGTAAAAGTAGTGTGGGGTTGGACTGAAACAGTTTATAAGACACTGAAATAAAATACGTTATGCTAAGCTGAAAAAATAGAGCGTTTGTCTTCTAGGCTGTGGGCCGGTGGTTCGAATTCACCCAGGGTCGCGTGACGTTTTCCCGCCCCGCCCTCTTGTATAGAAGATCTGGGCGGGATTAATTCGCGCGTATAAGTTACGTTCACTTCGTTCCGTAACTTATGCGCTCATTAAGAATCGTCCCAGGCACGTTTATTTAATTACGTCAACCACTTGGAAACTATTCTATGAAAATAATCAAATTTTTTCTGAGTTTGTTTCTTGTTCTTTTCGTTCTTTTCTTTATCGCGGCATCGATCTATGTCAGGATCTACGGGAAAAGCTTCGTCGAGGGAGCTTTAAACACGGCATTAAAAAGGAATGTGGTTTTAGGGGTGGTATCTTATCATTTTCCATTGGGATTCCAGGCGCGAAATATTCATATCGCGCGGTCTCTTCAAGGAGGCGAATTTCTAAAGATCAAAAAGATCGTCGTTCAATTATCTCCGGATGCGGTCTTTCAGGGGAGGCTTGCTTTTGATTCTGTGATTTTGGTTGAGCCATCGGTTGTGATTGAAGGGAAGAAAATTCCCGAAGAATCCAAAAAAGAACAAGCGCCCAGGCAAGGGGTGATTATTCCGCCGGCTGATGATCTGTCAGTAGAGGATGATCCCCGGGCGGTCGCGGAAATTCCAGATAAAAGCAAACAGACAGAAATCTCTGTAGGGCGGCTTATTGTTCAGCGTGGACGCCTTCAATATATAGAAGGGCTGACAGAAAAAGGTTTCTCTTTTAATCTCGAGGATGTTCAGCTAAAAGCCGGGCAATTGGTTTTTCCTCTTAAATCGGGACGGTCAGAGTTTAGCATGTCAGCCCGCCTGGTAAAAGAGGGCAATCCACTTTCGGGGAGCAATGTGCGGGCCGTCGGTTGGATGGATGCGCTTAAAAGAGATATGGAAGCAAAGGTCGAAATTGTAGAAGCAAATGGGACAATTGGGCTGACGGCTAAGGCGGTTTCAGAAAATAACAATATGGAGGTAACAGGTGAGATCAAGACGCAGAATCTTCTTCAAGGCGTCGATCAACAAGTTTCTTTGGATGCATCGTCTGTTAATGATCTGATCCTGAACGCTTTGTCTTCCGCGGGCGTTGAGATCGGGGCGAAATTTGCCTTTAAGACCAAAATGGATAACTTCCGCGTCGGGCAAGTGTCTTTTTCTGGCAATGTGGTGACAAAATAAGTTTAGCACGCCGGTGGCGTTTTGTGGTAAAATACCGTTTCTTCTTATAGGATATATTGAAAATTGTGGCGCATTTGACTTCCGGTCAAATACAACCACAATCTTTTCTAGACGAGATATTGTGGATTGTGGTGGCAGTACTCATTTTCTGACATAAAATGGAAATGAGTA
>JAGLQN010000446.1 GCA_023136835.1 Candidatus Omnitrophota bacterium
GCCTTCTTCAATTTGGCAAGGTAGTTTTCAACAGTCCTCGATGTTTTGTCTAACTCTTTGGCAATTTGTTCTGCTGTAAATTCAGGATGACAGCAGATGATCTCGAAGGCCTTAGCCAGTTCCATTCCGAATTCTTTCCGAATTCTTTCCGAATTCTTTCCGAAATCGTCTCTACTTGTTTCCGAAATTGTTTTCACCCGCGTTTCAGCCGGCGTTTTCACCTGTGAACGGGTCAGTTCAACCAGCATCCCGCCGGAACGTTCGCTGAACTGGGGATTGGGCAGATTGGCTTCCTTGCAGGCATCCACTATTTTCTCCACACCGCGTCCCCATGAGTCAATATAGCCGGCCCGACATAACTCATACCTCATCATTCTTCCCAGCCGGGATTTGAGAAAGATGCTTTTCATTTATCTGAAAGTTAGTCATATTC
Organism: Candidatus Omnitrophota bacterium; assembly: GCA_023136835.1. Taxonomy (GTDB): domain Bacteria; phylum Omnitrophota; class Gorgyraeia; order Zapsychrales; family Zapsychraceae; genus 2-02-FULL-52-10. The sequence goes on from JAGLQN010000446.1 coordinate 434, forward strand.
CATTTCTCCGAGCTACATTGCGTTCCCAATAATTTTGTCACACTCTGCGATCACATATTCCGGAATCGTGTCATATTTGGCCGGATCAATCTGGCAAATAAATTCATTTTCAATGTGGTAAGTTTCGTTGATGAATTTCTGAATAACGGAATTCTCGGCATCCAGATCTAAAAGTCGAAAAATCTGCAGTTTCTCATATCCATTCGTGGATGCATCATACAATGACTTCAGCGTATTGGTATCAGAGACTCGATCAAGAACAATAGAATATAAAAAATTCGCTAATTGCCGACCGATCTCAGCACATCCGGACGAGAACTTTTCAGCATTCATTTCCGGATAATTGTCGTCTTGATCTTTCTGCTCTCGGGTGTCGATTGCACGTTCTCTTTTGTGCAAAAGGTTAGAAAGAACTTGATATGCACCTCCCTTATCATCAACAATTTCGTAATTGCGCCGCATGTAGATCAATTTGACAATATCATCCTTGGCTGAACCGAGTGTATTCCTGCAAATCTTGGCAAATGTCTGTATGTCGTCTTTTTTAATATCATATTCGTCTATTTGACCACCTTTCAACTTCAAGAAGGATGCTGATGTTTGATTATTGAACTTGTGCGATAGCGACTTTACTGTGTCGATGATGGGCTCCTCATCATGGGTAAGCATCAGAACGGTTTTGTTCTTTAAACATGAATCGGCATCCCGACGGAAGAGCATTTCAAGAATGGCGTATTTTTTGTTCTTATCGAATGAGGAAATCGGGTCATCAAGAATAATTAAATCCGGTTTTTTTGAGAGGCATTCATACATGAAAAGGACAATTGCGAATGCATTCCTCTCGCCAAAGCTGAGGTGTTGGTTGCCTCCGTTCAGATGTTGTTGATAGTCAAGATGAAGCAGTTTCAGTTGCGCCTGTTCGTCTTCACCCGCAATTTCAACCTTGTAACTATATCCGGCATATGAAAGAAAACCGTTGATATCTTTTTGGTGTTTTTCTACGACCCTCTGTATCTCAATGCGCTGTTGATTGATCTTTCCCTGAAGCTGTCCCGCTTTTTCTATGATTGCATCAATAGATGCGTTTATCGGTTTTATCGTTTCTTGTGTTTTGTTTGACTTCAACTCAGAGAAGAACTCAAGGTTTAGTTTGTATGATGGGAGTTTTTCAGCAACCTTTTCCCCATCCTTGAATTGAAATCCTGAGAGCGTTCTTAGCATTTCAAGCTTTTCAACAAGATTGTCGATTTGAGTCTTTACAGTGACGAGAAAAGCCTCGTGCTCTTTTTCGAGGCCGTCTTTTAAGGTTGTAATTGTTGATAATTTTGATTTGGCTTCCTCTGAAAAATAATCACCAAGTCGTTCAATAACGCCAATGATGGCAAGCAGATTCTTAATTGTGTTTTTGTCGTACTCTTGTCCGACTCTCTTGATTTTCTCTTTTTTATCTGTTGCATGTGCTGTGCAAAAAGGGCAACTATCCGACAGTTCCGCAAACTCATATCCCTTTGTTTGCCAGTCCACCCAACCGACGCTGTTTTGGCTTTGAATGAAGGGTTGATATGCTTCCAATCCAGCAGGGATATGTTGAATTTTATTTCCATTGGCTAATCCCTTCATTCCGGTTGATGATTTTGATATCCCTGATTTGGTTAGCTTAAAAGCTCTCCCCATTTCTTTAAGAGTAGATATCAGCGATTCCAGCTCTTGATTGTTCATAAATAATAGCTTGATTTCAGAAACCAACTCTTCAATTTCGTGCTCTTTTTGTTTATAGGCATCAGTTTTAATGAAAATATCAAAACTGTTACTGAGCAACTCATCCTGATTGAAAACGAACTGGCTTACATACTCCTCATTGAAACACATAACATTTTGAAGACTATCCATTCCTATAATTTCTGGCGTTTTTTGACCCGGGTTTGAGTCTCGAAGTTTGAATGGTATGAGTTCGCTCAAGTCAGAGCTTTCGGCTGTCCCGAGAACAATTGCTTTGGCAATGGTGCTTTTGCCGGTTCCATTGGGGGCGAACTTGATGTTCAATTTGTTTTCAGCCAAAGAAATGTTTGCAGAATCAATGTTGTTACAGTTCTTGATTTCGATATTCATCAGGCTTCTCCTCCTTATTTTTTATCCTTTGGTGGGCATGGATCGTTTCCATAGCTGTTGCCAGCTCGAATTTTTCCATCCCGACCATGAATTTTGGTGTCCGACTGCTGATTTCTGGCAATATTCTGAGCAACATCAATCGCATCCGCCTGTGTTCTGGTCACTTTGGTTGCTTTACTGTTGCCGGCTCCTTTAACAGCCCATCCCTCCGGATGTTTTACAACATGCTGGTTTTTACCTTTTGCCATAGTTACGCCTCCTTGTATTTAGTGAGGATTTCAGGTTTGATTCGCCACTCACCTGTGAGCATCTTCTGCATCAAACCGCGTTTCTGGGTTTTGTATTTTTCTGCCAGATGTTTAAGCAGGTCGATTTCCTGCTGTGCGGTGGATAGCGTTTCAGCTATTTGTTTTTGTTCTTCGAGTGGGGGAAGCGGGATTTCAACCATATTATATGCCTGCATGGTGAGACCAAATCGTGTTGCTCCATTAGCTTGTCTTGAAAATTCATACCGAATTCGTGGAGTATGAAGGGCAAAGTTTAAATATGCACCTTCAATGCGTTGCATTGGTCGAAGAATAGATAAATGGTAACCACATAAAACGCTCCCAAGATCCTCAATGACGCATGCTGAATTAGCTATATCATCAGGTGTTTCTGAATCTTTTGTGAGTAGAACATCATCTTTTTTCAGATGAAACTTTAGGATTTCTGAAGTTGTTGCTGAAGCCTCCATAAAATCGATCGCAGAAGTAATGTAGAAATTCTTGTAAACATCCATGTAGTTGCATAACCGAACAAGGGTTTCGTTTTGCAAAGTTTTTTTATCTACATTGCTTGTAATGACTTTACAGACCGCTCCCAACTTCACCTTTTTCCAGTCGCTTTTTCCCGTTGTCAATTGTCCATTATCACTTATCAATTTGCTCAACAGCGCATAAAACCGCTTTTCTTTCGCCTGAATCAGTCGCTGCGTTTTCTCTATAGCCTCATCCCAAGTGGAAAGCAGGTCGGCAATGGCTTTTTGCTCGGCAATCTCAAGTGGAATCCATAGTATCTGATTTTCAAATTCAGTTTTATTTATTATTGGTACGGCTTGCACACCTGCAAGTTTTTTTATCTTTGGCGCAATATCGCATAGAGAATAATATAGATATTCTCCACAGACGCCATTTTTAGCAATGGCCGCATTAATTTGCTGATTTGTTGTTAGTTCAATAGCAGATACTCCGACCTTACCAATTGTTGAGCCAATGCAGGTAAATAGACACGTTCCTACAGGAAGTATTCTCGCTTTTTCTGATCCTTTTTTTGAAAGGTACTTTTCTGAACTTGATATATATTTGAATTCACCTAAATCTGCTGGAGATACAAATGGAAGAAAACTTCCATAATTGCTTCTATCAGATGTTGGTGGCGTTTTTCCTGTTACAACATTGGCTAATTGTGATATTGATGCTTTTCCCCAACCATTTCTCATTCCCCATCCTCCAATCTGCGATCATCTGCGTAATCTGCGGATAACCCTTTGACCTTGATCATCTTATTCTCAGCAGACTTCACCCGCCGTTCCAGCTTTTTCAGATCTTCTTTTGGAGTGGGGAGGTCTTCAGGCATGGTACCTCCCAGTTCTTCAATGGTCTGGCGCACCTTTTTGCCCACTTCAAAATGAGTTTTGTTGGCTTTGATTTTTCTTTGAATATTTTCCCGGCGAAGTTTTTCTTCCGTTTGCGTGGCACGGAACAGATTGGCGGCAAGTTCGGTACTGCCCATATTGTCAAGAATCTTCCCGCTTTTTTTCAGTCCTTTTCGCTGATGAATGGCCTTGGCGTCCAGTCCGCCATAAAGACCTTTGTATCCGTGGTTCTGGAAGATGGCGAAGTCCAGATTGGATTTCACGCCGGCCTGCTGGGCTGTCTCCACAAGCTGTTTGTTGTGCTCCCGCATCTCGTTGCGCAGAAACAAGCGTTTTCCCTCTTCCCGGAGACGCTGAAAACTCTCATCGTCAGCCAGTTCCTGCCTGCGGG
>JAGLQN010000447.1 GCA_023136835.1 Candidatus Omnitrophota bacterium
ACGAAAATGTGAGAATACATGCTCGCAATCTTGATTATTTCTTAGCGAGCAAAAAGGTTCAAAGCTTTCTACTCAGGAAATCTGATACAATAGTAACGAGATATGGAACCATTAAGCATGACGGCATTTAGAAGTATTGAAGAAGTGGAAAAACAGTATTTTCCAGATCACTTCAAGAAAAATCAATGGGACAAAATGACCCCAGAAGAGAAAGGAAGAGCGATGGCAGCAGAAACAATTAATCGAGTGCGCAACCATAAACAACCGGAGTGCTGAAAATAATGGAAAAATATGAATTGAGAAAAGAAAACAGTTATGGGAACCAGAAGATCGCAGTATTTGAAGAGTTAGATGTTCTCATAAAACACACAGTAGACAACCCTCTAAAGAAAGGATTCCGTTATTATGTGATCATTATCAAAACAGAAGAAATTAGACACGATCTCAGTATGATAATAAAGATTCTGGAAGCAGGTAATAGACATTTATTATAAAAAATAAAAGGTGGTAAAAACTATGGAAAAACAATTTAAATGGGAAGTAAAGATAATAGTTGGAAATAAGGACTGTGCATTCGCAGACGACGATATGTGCACACTATTAATCTGTGGAGACAATCATTGTACATACGATAACTGCCCACGCAGAGTTCCACTATCTTGTAAAGACTGCCGATATTTGTTCTTCAATCAGAATCCAGAAGAAGAATTGACAGGCGAGTTAAGATCAATGTGTGGAGTGAGAGGATACAAAGACATCCACGCCGGAGATACACTTGAAGCAGGACATTATAGAACACCTGGATGGTGCCCGGCAAGATATGATGTGTCCAATGTAGAGACCTTTGAATCAGTTGAGGATTAGAAATGACATTATATGAATCGTGCTTAGATTATCTGGATCTGTTGAATTTAATAGCATCTGAGTGCTACTTAACCCCCTTAGAATCACTTTTGGAAGATGCTATAGGCATTCGAGAGGAAATTGCTGAGAATCTCGATTGTGATGTTGAGCGTCTGACAATGTTAACAGATGAATTGGACATCGCTGTAGGTTTCGAACCTCCCACAAAGATATATGAAAGCACAAGAATGTATGCAAAAGAATTAGAAGTCCTATTGACGTGTACAATGGGCACATGGTTCCTAAATGGCAAAAGTCAGAGAATATCAACTTCACATGGAACGATTAAGGTGACAACATCTTAGACCG
>JAGLQN010000448.1 GCA_023136835.1 Candidatus Omnitrophota bacterium
GGCTGCCAGATGAACGAATACGACACGGAATTGGCGCGCTCGATCCTTGCCAAAGCCAATTATGCGTTTGTCGACAGTGAAGAAAAAGCCGACATTGTTTTACTCAATACTTGTTCGATCCGTGAAAACGCGCACCGGAAAGTCTACGGTCGCGTTCACACCATCCGGCATAACCGCGACCTTGCCTGCCGGCAGGCAGGCGGCAATCCAGTCATGATCGGCATATTAGGATGCATGGCCTCGGGCCTGCGCGAGGATCTCCTCAATGACCGTCATTTGAATGTCGATTTTATTGCCGGGCCGGATTCGTATAAGCGGCTGCCAACGTTGATCGAGGAAGCACTGCGGCAAAAGGGAAGAAAGAAGAACGAAGACGGAAAAAAACCCTTTGATGTGACATTAAGCGAATTTGAAACCTATTCAGATATTTATCCGGCACGCGATGAGGGCATCAACGCCTGGATCGCCGTCACGCGAGGTTGCAATAATTTCTGCACATTCTGTGTCGTTCCATATACAAGGGGAAGGGAGCGCAGCCGCTCTCCGGAAAATATCCTTAAAGAAGCTAAACGTCTGGTCCAAGACGGTTTTAAACAAGTAACCCTCTTGGGACAAAATGTCAATTCCTATCATTATGAAGGCGCGGATTTCGCGGATTTGATCGAAGCTACAAGCAAAGTTGATGGAATCAAACGCGTCCGTTTTACATCACCGCATCCTAAAGATTTTCCGGAAAAGTTGCTCGACACGGTCGCGAGTAATCCGAAAGTCTGCAAGCACATTCACCTGCCGCTGCAGGCGGGTAACAACCACATTCTAGACCTGATGAACCGGACCTATAGCAGAGAAGAATTCCTAAAGTTAGTCGACAAAATACGGGCCCAATGCCCGCGAGTGGCACTCACAACCGATATTATCGTCGGATTTCCATCGGAGACCGATGAAGAGTTTGAGGATACATTCCGTGTTATGAAGCAGGTCGAATTCGACTCGGCGTTTATATTCAAGTACTCCCAGCGTAAAGGGACCATTGCCGAGCGCAAACATCCCGATGATGTCCCGGAAGCAAAAAAGACTGAACGCATAGTCCGGCTCAATAAGCTGCAGAAGGGCATTGCCTTGAAAAAGAACCTGGCCCACATCCGCGAGATCCAGGAAGTCCTTGTTGAAAGTCAGACTGGATCAGGCACCTCTGGAAGCCATTTCGGCCGCACAGGCGGGCATAAAACAGTTATTCTCTCTCCCGGAAATTATTCAATTGGAGATCTTATTCAAGTAGAGATCACAGGGGCTTCTCCGAATGATCTTAAAGGGAAAATGGTCCAGCCGTCAAAATAATATAGTTGCATTTTGTGCTATAATAGTGTATAAATTGGATTTAACTTCAAATATTAATAGATATATCATAGGATATTTCGTATGTTAACTGCCAAACACATCAGCGCGGAAGACCTCTATGAAACCTTACGCAATATTAAGGTCGGGGGAACAGTATGCCATTTTTCCTTGAAGAAATGCGAGGAATTGGTCCCTACGATCAATGAGATCAACGAGCTCAAAGAGAAAAAGAATGCCGTTATCCTTGTCCATTCCTACGTCAGCCCCGAGATCATTTACGGGGTCGGCGATTATGTCGGCGACTCCTACGC
>JAGLQN010000449.1 GCA_023136835.1 Candidatus Omnitrophota bacterium
CCGGCATCGGTCAATCCAACGACGAATAAGCCTTATGGCTTAAGCTTTCCGGTGGTTACCATTGAAGATATGGTCGCAACGCAAAAATACTTGCTTGACCATTTAGGGATAAAGAAATTACTCTGTGCCGCCGGCGGATCAATGGGAGGATCACAGGCCCTTAAATGGTCCGTCGCGTATCCGGATCATGTGCATTCTGTTATTTCAATCGCGACCAACACGCGTCACAGCGCCCAGCAGATCGCGTTGCAGGAAGTCGCGCGCCAGGCCATTATGGCCGATCCTGACTGGCAAGACGGTGATTACTACGGAAAAACAATTCCCGCGCGCGGACTGGCGCTCTCGCGCATGATCGGGCACATCACCTATATGAGTGAAAAATCTATGGAGGAGAAGTTTGGAAGAAAACTCATCGGCAAGGAACGCTTAGGCTATGATTTTTCCAGCGACTTTGAAGTGGAAAGTTACCTCAAATACCGGGGAGATAGCTTTGTGCAAAGATTTGACGCGAATTCTTACCTGTATTTATCGAAAGCTCTCGATTATTTCAGTTTAGCCGAAGACGGAAAACTAAAAGATGCCTTTGCTCTGACTACAGCCAGTTTTCTGATCGTCTCTTTCACATCCGACTGGCTTTATCCATCGCATCAATCAAAATCAATGGTCAAAGCCCTTAAGGCCAACGATCTGGATGTATCCGACATTGAGATCGGCAGCACCTACGGGCATGACGCTTTCTTGGTGGAAGTCAATGGACTCTCGGAGATCATCACACATTTTTTAATTCGAATGAAAAAAACATTTAACCATGGCTGAAAATAAAGAAAATCCGCGTCTTGACCATAAAGTAATCCTCAAGCTTGTCGAGCCTAACTCAAAAGTGCTCGATCTTGGCTGCGGTGACGGGACCCTGCTGTCTCTTCTGATCAAGCAAAGAAACTGCCATGGAACCGGCATTGAGATCAATGAAAAAGAGATCTACAGGTGTGTGGCCAACGGCCTGACTGTATCTCATGGTGATATCGATACCGGATTGGCGGATTTCTCCAACAAGCGTTTCGATTACGTGATCCTCAACGAAAGCCTGCAGCAAGTCTTAAACCCGCGACGGGTTATTTTGGAATCTCTGCGAGTCGGGAAAAAAGTCATTGTCGGCATTCCGAACTTCTGCCATTCGCTGGCGCGGTTCCAGCTTTTTTTTCAGGGAAGAGTTCCTGTCACCAAAGAACTGCCATACCAATGGTATGATACGCCGAACTTGCGTTTCTTAAGCCTCAAGGATTTCCGTTATTTCTGCAAGGAAAACGAAATTACCATCCTCAAAGAAGTCGGTATTGTAGGCAATAGGAAAGTCCTTTTCCGGCCGAATTTATTTTCGAATATCGGGATTTATTTGTTAGAAAAATAAACGCTTGTCGTTCGTATAGCGTGTTTCGTGTATTGAACAAAGCTTCCTAAAACCACACGAGATACACAATACGAAGGACGCAATACGAATCAGAAAAGAATCCGCGTGCCTTACATCAATTTAAAGTTAGTCGGCACATTGACCAAAGAGCAAAAAGAGAAAATCGCCAAGCAATTTTCGGATACCTTGCTTGAAGTCGCCAATAAACCAAAGGAACACACGTATATCGTTATTGATGAGATCCCCGGTTCGAACTGGGCGGTGGGTGATAAATTTTTTGGATAAGTAAGAAGTCAGAAGGAAAAGATGTAAATTCGCATGAAATCAAAATATCAATACATCATTGTCGGTTCGGGGATCATCGGCTTAACGATTGCCCGCGCGATCAAGCAAGTCCAGCTTGCGGCTACCATATTGATTATCGACAAGGAAGGCGAAGAAGCCGCCCACGCGTCAAGCCGCAACAGCGGGGTTTTGCACGCCAGTTTTTATTATTCCGCTGACAGTTTCAAAGCCAAATTCACCGTCGACGGCAATAAGGCCATGAAGCAATACTGCCAACGGAACAACCTTCCCGTCAATGATTGCGGCAAACTCGTTGTCGCCCAAAATGAGAGCGAGCTTGAGCAATTATATGAATTGGAGAGAAGGGGCAAGCGCAACGGCTCGAATGTTGAGATCATTGATGAAAAACAAGCCCGCGAATACGAACCGAATGTCAAGACGTTTAAGAAGGCGCTCTATTCTCCCGATACCGCGAGTGTCGATCCAAAACAAGTCTGTTCAAGCTTAAAGAATGATCTGCTGGAAATGGGAGTTAGCTTTTCATTCCAAACAAAATACATCGGAAAAATTGATGGCGGCATCAAGACTGACAAAGGGGAGATCCATACGGAAAAGATCATCAATTGCGCCGGGCTTTATGCCGACAAAGTCGCGCAAGATTTCGGATTCGGCCACAAATACACCATGATCCCGTTCAAGGGGCTTTATCTGAAATACACAAAAAATAAAACTGACGTTAAAATAAACATTTATCCGGTCCCCAATCTCAAAAACCCTTTCTTAGGCGTGCATTTCACAAAGACGGTTGACGATGAGATCATGATCGGACCAACCGCCATACCCGCGTTTTGGCGGGAAAATTATAATTATTCCAGTAATTTTCGATTCAGCGAATTTATCGATATTATGAGCCATGAGGCCCGCCTGTTTCTTTCGAATGCCTTCGGATTCCGCCATTTAGCTATGGAGGAAATGAAAAAATATAACAAGAGATACTTTGTCGGCTTAGCTCAATCCATGGCGCGCGGAATCGATCCAAAGGGCTTCACAGAGTATACCAAACCCGGGATCCGAGCTCAGCTATTAGATAAGCAAAAGGGCATACTTGTCCAGGACTTCATTATTGAAGGCGATGCCCACAGCACTCACATTCTTAATGCCGTATCACCCGCCTTTACCTGTTCCTTCCCGTTTGCCGAATTTGTCACCTCAAACCATATTCTCAAAACCTAAGGGCAAAAAACCCTTGATTTTCCCCGAATTTGATGTAGACTTATATAAGTTATTTTTTAAAGTATTTGTAATTATTTTAGATTATACCAGACAAGAAAAGACATAAGAATCCAATTATTTAAGGCCGCCGAAAATAGTAATTTTTGGCGAGCCTCGTCATTTTGCCTTAATGGTAAATGATGAAAATGACGGGAGATACTGATGGACACACAGCTCAACATTCAGAGAACACCAAATCCAAACGCGTTGAAATTTGTCTTAGATATACCCGTTAAATCCGAGGGCAATTATACATACACAAGCGCCGCGGAGTGCGGAGATAATCCTCTGGCTAAAGCTTTATTCGAATTGAACGCGTCCATTCGCGAGATTTATTTTTTTGATAATTACATCACTGTAACACAAGACGGCTCGGCCGATTGGGACGCGCTCGTAGAGAGCCTTCAATCCGCGATCCTTGAGAATATCAAGACCCATAATCCAGATTTTCAAACACCCCAGACGCGGCAATCAACACCGGTCGCGACTCCAAGCGGCCCGGAATTGGATCAGATCAATGCCATCCTTAACGAAACAATACGCCCGGCGCTTCAAATGGATGGCGGCGATGTTCAGGTGGTTGACTACGCGGATAAACAGCTTCAGGTGTTCTATCAAGGCGCCTGCGGTTCTTGTCCGAGCGCGACAATGGGAACACTTGCCGCGATCCAAAGAATATTGCGGGATCAATTCGACCCGGAAATTACAGTTTCATTAGCCGCTCCGTTCTAAAGAAAGTGGGAAAGCATGTTTAAAATTAACCGAAAAATTGAATATGCCCTGATCGCGTTAAAACACATGAGCAATAAAAATCCGGGGCAGTTAACATCGGCTAAAGAGATCTGTAAACTTTTTCATACACCGTTCGACCCAACCTCACGCGTCCTGCAAATCATGACCCAAAATGGCATTTTAAACGCCGAGCAGGGAGCTAAAGGCGGCTATCAAATCATTAAGGCCCTTTCTAAGGTCTCGGCGCGCGAACTCTCTGATATGATCATCGGGCCGATCAAGATCACAAATTGCGCCCATGCTGATTTTTCCGAATGTGCCATCTCATCAAAATGCCTCATTAGCGGTGCCATGGTCAACCTCAATGAAAGCATCAAAAACCTGTTCAGCGCGATCATGGTGGCCGACCTGATCAATTCACCGGCCAAGCGCGAGCAGAGCTAAGACCAATTATGGTAAAAGAGAAAGACGAAAAACTGCTGAACGAAGAGACTATCGAAAAGAATACCCTTTCAAGCCGTGACTATAAATACGGTTTCGTGACGGATATCGAGACAGACCGCATTCCGGAAGGCTTAAACGAAGATGTTATTCGCCTCATCTCTGAAAAGAAAAAAGAGCCCGCGTGGATGTGTGACCGGCGGCTTAAGGCTTACCGCCATTGGCTAACAATGAAAGAGCCGC
>JAGLQN010000045.1 GCA_023136835.1 Candidatus Omnitrophota bacterium
TATGGAATATAAATGCAGTGTTTGCGACGAACATGTCAAGGACGATCTTTTAGTTTATATCAATCATACAGAAACGCATATTATGGATGAAATCCGAGCTAGTCATCCTGACTGGGCAGAAAAAGACGGTCTGTGCAAAAAATGTATTGACTATTACCGCGATCAGCTTAAAGGGAAATCTTCTAAAGAAGAAGGATAGAAAGGCTTTCTTTTTTCGAATTTCAGCCTTGTTTTCTTAGTATTTGTCCCTAATAAGCGGACAAAATTATTATATTGACGAAGGTACGGACACTAGTGTAGGCTGCTACTATGAAAAAGATAATAAAAAACAGGGGGAGCAATATTTTATCCCTAGTCTTGATAATGGTTTTCCTTCACTTGCCGGCGCATGCTGATATCCTGGATTTTAATTTAGATTTTAACATTACGTCTACAAATGGTGGCTTTCAGATTCATCGCGACCTGGATTTGCAGAGAAGGCAGACGAACGAAATTATCCGCGGCAGTGACCTTTCAGGCAGAGTGGCATCATTCATCCAAAAGACGAAAGATTCTTTATCCATCCTTAAGGGGCGGCGCTTAGACCAGATCCGTGGGGCCAAGTTGAACCAGATCACGAATGACAATACTAAGGATGCTGCGCGTAGAAATAAGGCTGCTCAGCGAGCGCAAAGAAGATTTCAAAGGGATCAAATGCTGGCGGTGAAGGCCAGGAATAGGGATCTAAAACAGCGTATTCGGGACCTATCACGGAAATAGGTGCAGAGCAATTTTTTTCAAAAATTTATATTATCGTCACATGGAAAAGGCCCGTTGATCATTCAAGGGGCTCTTCTTTTGCAATCTCTAAAGATCGATGATCGATCCAGCTAAAAAGAACCGGAATTATCACATCGTCATATCTGCTTTTGTCTTGGGGTTTACCTCAATGATCGGGCAGGTTCTCCTTCTGCGGGAACTGATCACGGGTTTTTATGGCAATGAAATGGCCTATGCTGTTATTTTGGCTAGTTGGTTATTTTGGGTTGCTATTGGAAGTTATTCTGCCAGTTTTCTTAGCTCTTACATAAAGAGCCCTGCCAAGGCCGTTGGGACCCTCCAGGCGGTTATTTATTTTATTCTGCCAGCCACGATCATTGCTTCACGCCATATCAAACAATTCATGCATATTCAAACCGGTGAGATCATCGGGATCATTCCGATGTGCATTTCTTCCTTCTTTGTGTTAGCTCCTTTGACAGTGTTTTTCGGGGGGCTCTTTACAATGATCTGTCTTTTTCCCGACAGGGAGGAACAAGAAGAAAAGAAGACTTACGCCATAGGAGCTGTTTATTTCTGGGAGTCACTCGGGGCGGCCATCGGAGGATTAGTGTTCTCCTTCGTTCTTGTCCATATTTTACCGGCAATGCATATTGCTTTTTTAATGGGAACGGTTAATCTGGCTGTTGGAATAATTTTCCATGAACGTAAAAGTTTCTTTTTTATTAGTAAAGCGATCCTTATCTTCACAACGGTCATTATGCTTGTTAGCGGCATGATCGGAAGGGTCGATCAGTGGACGCGCGCGCGGCAGTGGGAAGGATTGGAAGTGGTTGCCGTGACGGACTCGATTTATGGGAATATCACAATGACCCGGATCGGGGAAGAATACAGCCTTTATCAAAACGGCCTGTTTTCTTATGCGACACGGGATGAGCTCTCGAGCGAAGAAGGCGTTCATTTTCCGCTGCTTGAGCACCCTGCTCCCAAGCAGGTTCTTCTGATCGGCAATGGTATGGGCGGAAGTTTAGGGGAAATATTAAAGCACCCGGGTGTAAAAGTTGATTATGTCGAACTGGACCCAAAGGTCGTCGATGTATCGGAAAAATATTTGCCGGAGAAATATATTAAACCTCTAAGGGATGCCCGTGTTGATATGATCCACGCGGACGCGCGGTGGTTGGTCAAACAAACTCAAGTGAAGTACGATGTGGTTATTGTCAATTTAGCTGACCCGTCTACGGCTTTGATCAACCGGTATTATTCCCTTGAATTTTTCAGGGAAGTTCGTAAGGTTCTCAATTCCCAGGGGATTTTGGCATTAAGCGTTTCTTCGTCGGAGAATTATCTCAATGAGGAAACCCGCGCATTTTTACGTTCTATAAACACAACATTAAGAGAGGTTTTTACCGATGTCAGATCGATCCCCGGAGATACAAATGTTTTTCTGGCTTGTGTCAAGAGAGACGTTCTAACATATGACTATCAGGTTCTCGTTGACCGCTTAAGAAAGCGCCGGGTTGAGACAAAATATATCCGTGAATACTATTTGCCGTCTAAATTAAGTCCGGACCGCATTCGCTATATTGAGGACGTTTTAAGCGAAAAAGGAACATTAAATACGGATACGCGCCCGGTTGCTTATTTGTATGACATTGTTCTTTGGTCCACGCATTTTAATACGGTTTTTAAGAATTTTGTCGCGAAGGTCCAGCATTTAAAATTTCACCATCTTTTATCATTACCGCTTCTTATTTTTCTAGGGGGATGGATCTTCCGAAAGTTCTCGTCGACAGCGCCGGTCACTCTCTCGATCGTAACGACGGGATTTTCAGAGGTTGTTTTCCAGCTGATCGTTATCTTGGCCTTCCAAACACTTTACGGATACGCGTATTACAAAATAGGGTTAATTATGGCCTCGTTCATGGCTGGGTTGTGTTTTGGGGCTGTGTTTGCCAGGCGCATTATTTCCAACAGGCCTGCTGATGTTGCCCGGGCCTACAAGCAAGCGCAATTCGGGATTGTTCTCTATCCGGCCCTATTGCCATTAGTCTTCATTGTTTTCCGTGATCTTTCAATGACACGGCAACTTGTGGGGGTATTTGCCACGGTATTCGCGACTCTTCCCGCGATTGCCGGATTTATTGGAGGCTTGCAATATCCGCTTGCGACGCATTTGGTTCATTCTTACCGTTTAAAAGGGAAAGGAGGAGCGGCGAAGCCGGCGGGCACACTCTACGCGTTGGATATTTTGGGGGCATCACTTGGAGCTCTTCTGACGGGGGTGTTCTTTATTCCGCTTTACGGCATTTTTGCCGTGGCTTTTTTATGCGTGGCGATCAACGGGGCGGTTTTTATCCTTCTTTATCCGGCTAAATTATCGCCTGATGTATAATGCCTTGCTTCTCTCATCGGTAAACCAGTTTGAGATGCTTTTCTCTCTTGGAAGAATCGTGTCAGCGGCATCAAAAAGACCCCCAGAACAAGGCATCCCATTCTTTTTAAGAAGTCCCTACGTTCCATTGTTTTTTTGCTCATATGGTCTCCTTTCAATATATTTTATCAGA
>JAGLQN010000450.1 GCA_023136835.1 Candidatus Omnitrophota bacterium
ATGAAAGCCGACACCGGCACAAAGATGATCCATATCGGAAAAAATACACGCAGTACGATCATCTCAAAGGGAATTTCCACCGATGAATCAAATAATAATTATCGAGGGCTTGTAAAAATCATGCCGTCCGCCGATAAAGCGCGAAACTATTCCCGATGCGATTCAATGCTCGTCGGAAATAGATGCAGCGCGAACACTTTTCCCTATATCGAAGTTAAAAATAATAGCGCGATATTAGAACATGAAGCCTCAACATCCAAGATCAATGCTGATCAGATATTTTATCTCTTATCCCGAGGGCTGGATATGGAAGGCGCCATTTCGTTGATCATTAATGGTTTTTGTAAGGAAGTCTTTAAGGAACTCCCGATGGAGTTTGCCGTTGAAGCCGTCAAACTGCTTGAAATGAAACTAGAGGGAAGTGTCGGTTAAAAAAGTGATACCAATGGATACCACTTACCACTATTAAAGAGGATCAATCAATGTTAGAAATCAAGAATCTGCATGTCAAAGTCGGCGAGGCGCCCATATTAAAAGGGATCAACCTGCTCATCAATCCAGGCGAAGTGCACGCGATCATGGGGCCGAATGGTTCCGGCAAGAGCACGCTGGCCAAAACTATCGCCGGCCATCCCGATTATGTCGTAACAAAAGGCAAGATCATTTACGAAGTAAATTTCAAGAAAATCAATATCCTTGATCTTGAACCGGAAGAACGCGCGCGGGAGGGGATCTTCATGGCCTTTCAATATCCGGTGGAAATTCCCGGCGTAAATACATCTGTTTTTTTGCGTGCCGCGTTTAATGAAATTTGCAGGCACCAGGGCGCTGAGGAAATGGACCCGATTGACTTTGATGAGTACGTGCGCGAAAAAATGAAGATCCTTAACATGGATGATAAGGTCATTAACCGGCCGGTTAATGTCGATTTCTCAGGGGGTGAAAAAAAACGCAATGAGATCCTTCAGATGGCTGTCTTAACCCCCCGCGTTTCGGTCCTCGATGAAACCGACTCCGGGCTTGATATTGATTCAATGCGTATCGTCGCTGACGGCGTCAATAAATTGAAAAGCAAAGATAACGCCGTGCTTCTGATCACGCATTATCAGCGGCTCCTAAATTACATTGTTCCGGACTTTGTCCATATCCTCCGTCATGGTGAGATCATCCGCTCTGAAGGGAAAAAATTGGCCTTAGAAGTCGAAGAAAAGGGCTACGACTGGCTATCTTAAAATTTAAGGAAAAAATGATTCAACACCTTGAAGAAATAACTAAGTCCCTGCGTGGCGACCAAATGCCAGACTGGTTCAATGACTCGCGCGCGAGAGGTTTGTCCCGGTTCAATGAGCTCGGTATTCCCACCGTTCGCGACGAAGATTGGAAATACACGAACCTTCTTCCTCTAAGCAAGAACCCCTTTGAAATCACGCGGGAAAACACATTGATCGAACGGGAAGCTTTAGAGAACTATTGTAACGGCAACGAAGTGAATATTGTTCTTATCAATGGTGTTTTTTCCACCGAGTTATCGCGTTTAAGCAATATTCCAAGCGGCATCACCGTTTCAACGCTTCATGACGCCGTGACAAACAACGCGCCCGATATCCGGGAGCTATTAACACAATATCATGAGGATGACAATGCCGCGTTCACCGCGTTAAATCAGGCTTTAAGCGGCCCGGGCACCTTTATCCAAATTCATGATCAGGCCACTCCACAGCCGCTGGTCCACATTGTCCATGTCACAAGTTCCACCCATAAAAATACCGCGTCGATGCCAAGAACATTGATCGCGGCTAGAAAATCCAGTGAAGCAACGATACTTGAAAGCCACGTGGCTTTTAACGATAGTCTCGTTTATTTTTCCAACGCGTTGACCGATATTTTCTTAGCCGAAAACGCGACGCTTCATTACTGCAAATCACAAAAAGAAAGCCTCAAGGCCTTTCATATCGGGCGCACGCGCGTCTGGCAGGAACGCGATTCGAATTTCGACGGGTTTTCCTTTATGGCCGGCGGCAAATTGACACGCAATAATTTGGACATCATCTTGAACGCGGAAGGAGCTAACGCGAGCTTAAACGCTCTTTACAGCGCCTATAATGATCAGCATGTCGACAACCATACATCCATCGACCATCGCGTTGCCAATTGCGCCAGCAAGCAACTCTACAAAGGGATCCTTAATAATAAGGCCCGTGGGGTTTTTAACGGGAAAGTTCTCGTCAAGCCGGCGGCCCAGAAAACCAACTCTTATCAGCTGAATAAGAACCTTCTGCTGGGAGGAGATTGCCGGATTGACACAAAGCCCCAGCTTGAAATCTTCGCGGATGATGTCAAGTGCGCGCACGGCGCCACGATCGGACAGCTTGACGAAAATGAGATGTTCTACCTGCAGACGCGCGGCATCCCCAAAAAAGCGGCAAGAAAAATATTAGCGCGTGGTTTTGTGGAAGACCTTTTTAATACGATTAAGAA
>JAGLQN010000451.1 GCA_023136835.1 Candidatus Omnitrophota bacterium
GCTGTCCCCTTTTTTAAAGAAGATATAAATCCTGGTTCTTGGTCTACCTTTGATTTTTTCATACCAGGGCAAGAGGGTTATGTAGTATATTTTCTTATTACTTTTGATGTTCATAGTGTTGAGCTGTCTGGTCAGGTTGAAGATATCTACGATAAAACAGATTATATTTGGGATTAGCAAATAAGTGGGAGTAGTAAGCTAGCATCCTTTAATTGTTAAATGCATAAAAAGAACTTTGTTCAGTCAGTAAACTATTCCGAAATCCGTCGATGAACCGACCCCATTATTGCAAGCGATTGGTATCAGTCGATTTGCCAGGAAAATACCCCTAACGAGACGTTACGCATACTTTTGAACTAAATTACCCTTTGTGACTTATTTCGTTGCAGAGGGGTTTTGTTTGGGATAGAATAAAGGAAAATTATTTATCTTTTTATTTTTAAGGAGCCTCAATGTATAAAGACACGAGAATGAATTACTTCTTTTTTGTTTTCCTTGTTATGTTTTTGACTGGATGCTCATCGGCGCTATTGGTTGAGCCGACACGAGAAGAAATGGCCGCGGCCCGGCAGTTCAAAAAAACATTAGCCATTATTGATATCGAAGATGAAAACTCCGATGTCGGAGGGATCAGTCCGATGGCCCTATCTAAACTAGAAGAATCACTTTTGCCGTCTTTTAATCTCGTGGAACGTTCGAGAATTGACAGTATTTTAAACGAAAGGACATTTCAGGGGCCTGATCAAACGGAAGATTACGCTGAGCTTGGAAAGCTGCTGAACGCCGATTATTTGGCTTTCGGCATAACCAGTTCATCTGTGAACGACCCCAGGATCGGGTCATCTATTGGCAAGGATAAAGATGGGGAGTTTCGCGGAACAATTTGGCATGAATACTGCGGCCAAAATGATACAAGCCTGAAGATTATTGAGGTGGATAGCGGGCTGATCGAATATGCAGAAAGCAAATCCGCTCGGGATTGTCGAAAAACAAATGTCGAAAGATACAAGGATGAGGGAAAATATAATAAAGCATTGGCCCTCAATATGATCACTCAGCAGATTGTTCGGGTGGCTCAATCTTTAACGGGTTTAAATAAAAGTTATTCCGCCGCCACGCTGAATAGCCTGGATAAGTCTATCCATCAAATCGGAAAAGATCTGCGCAGAAAATTTGCACAGTCAGGCGAAATCTTACAGATACTATCAAAGAAAGAGGTTCTTGTTAATCTTGGCTCTGCTTATGGCGTAAAGCCCGGAGATTTTTTGGTTGCTTATGAGGAAAAAGAACCGATTGTTGACCCCAAGACCGGACTTGAAATCATTCCAAAGGTAAAAATGATACGCCTTAAGGTAACGAAGGTGACCTCCGGATTAACGGCGGTGGCTAAATCCGGGAAAAAGAATATTACCAAGTTGCGTGTTGGCGATCAAATATATACATATTAGACGGAATATTTATATTGCTAATTCAATAAGTTTGTTCTAAATTCGTTTACGAACCGACCCCAGATTTTTCGATGATTCTGTCATTAAACATATTTTCTCAATTATTATCCAGGATCTCTTCCAACAACTTTTTCATTATCGCCATTTTTCCAGCGACCCGTATTATTTTATGAAGGACGATAGATCATGACAGTAAAAAGGGG
>JAGLQN010000452.1 GCA_023136835.1 Candidatus Omnitrophota bacterium
CAGCAATTCACCTATCACGATCCCGCATAAAAAGGAACCAGGCGCTTTTTTACGTAAGAAGCAAGACGTAAGATGTAAGACGTCCAGGCCAAGCATCCCGCAAAAACTCACGTCTTACGTTTGACGTTTTACGTTGAGAGTAGTAAAGGGGTCTGTCACCATTTATTCTCAGGTTTTGATTTATGCGCCGAGGAGGGCTCTCAGAGTAGTTCTGGCCGTTTCCATAATGCCTTTTGATTTGGTGCGGAGGTTGTCATATTCATTGCTGAACACGGTATATTGGTCTTCAAACTTTTTATCGCTTACGCCGGATTTCTTTTCCGGCTCCTTGATCTCCCGCCATAATAAAGAAAGCATCCGCTCGATTCTCTCTATCTGGTCGATACAGGAACTGTAATCCCTGAAAGATTTATTATCAGACAAGCTCCCCAAAGGAGATATGGATATCTTATATCGCCATTTTGTTTCATCATAATTCCAGCACTTGATGAGAAAGTTGAGAGTCTGTTCATAAGCAAAATTTCTGTTATTGATTAAAAGATCGCGCAAAACAGATGTCTTGATATTAAGAAACTCGGATCTTGGCCTATGAAGCGGCAAGGACCTGATGCTGTGTGAGATCTCAGGAAACCAGTTTGCCACAAGGGAATATGTGCCATAAGTATCGACGAGGCTTTTTGCGCTGTACTTGTCTCCTGTCCCAAAATCCCCTATGGTAATATCTGAACTTGTTGTTTCAATAAAGTCTCCGAGATTGTCATAGAAAGCGACATCCTCATTGACATAATCAATATCACCCGGTATTTGCACAATTCTCTCCGCTTCAGGATAATGATCAAGCACGTAACCCCAACCGGCAAGCCATGTCTGGCATGTATCAACAGACCAGGTTTGGACAACCTCAAGGGTCTTGTATCGTTCGTCCTTTATAAAAGAAGCGGCAGCCTGCCTTATGACCGTATCCCTGGGTAACACAACAATTGGCTTGGGATCGATCTCCTTACACCTTTCAACGGTCCACCAAAAATACCACTCACACTGTTTATTATTCTCATACCCCTGGTATGGGAAAATAATAACCGGTTTTGAATTGATGCTTTTATGATCAGGTGTTTTTGTCATGTTTTTTCTCTATGGGTGCCCG
>JAGLQN010000453.1 GCA_023136835.1 Candidatus Omnitrophota bacterium
GGGATTCAATAAAAATAGACGTATTTACGCTTTTCCTCGCCGTTCTTCGAGCTGTCTGCGGACCTCATGGGCCTTATCTTCTGAGATGTCAAAGGTCTTAATAATAAAAATAGCAACGATAGAGGTTACAATCGGAATTGTAATATCAAGAATTCTCATCCATAATAAAGTCTCATCTGGTTGGCCAAGGCCTGCTTCTTGATGAAAACCGGTCCCAGTAAGGAGGGCCCCGCCTATAAGCGACGCAATAGCTAATCCTAATTTTACCATCCACCAATAAACAGCGCTAAACATGCCTTCTCTGCGTTCGCCAGTTTCAAGTTCGTCGATGTCACACACGTCGGCTACCATGGATAGGGTCAATGTAAAGAGCGACCCTAAGCCAAATGTGATGAACGGCGCGCAGATCAAAAGTAAATAGGGTTGCCCCTGATTATAGCCTATCCATTTCAAAGCATAACCGATGATTGAAATAGGAATAGTGACGAAAAAGGTGTTTCGTTTTCCCATCTTTCTAGAGAGCCACGGGATTAAGGCGACGACACCAATGGTACAAATAGCACTAAACGTTCCATAGTAGCCAAGTAATTTTCCTCCGCTTCCATAAGCAGCATCAAGGGAAGGGGCATTCTTGAAGACATAAAAGAAAATAACATAAGCGATAAAAGTGGAACTGAGCATAAAGCCATTAAAAATCAGGAATGTGACCGCGCAAATCTTAACAAACAGCTTATTTTTAAAAGTAATGGCAATACCTTTAAATAAGTTTTTTAAAGGGTTCTTTTTTTTAGGTTTGGGGAGGTTAGCAAAATGTTCTTTGTTAAAAATAGCCGGCAAGATACCAAAGCCTATAATACAAGCTCCGATAATGATTGCGAGAACCCGTGCTCCAAGGACAACATCTGCATCTCCGGTTTCAGGGTTTGGGAACCAGTTTTTGTTGTACATAATGATCCAGCACCAGGGAGCAATAAGCCAGGGGATTTGAGCGAATATCTTGCTGAAACTTTGTAGACGTGTACGTTCGTGATAATCAGGGGTCAATTCATAGCCCAAGGCTATCCAGGGAATCGAGTAGCAGGTAAATCCAATGAAAAACAAAACCTGAAAGATTAATACATACCAGATATAATACATTTCGCTATGGCCTCTATGAAGTTGGAACATAAGCGCATAACAAATTCCAGCGGTAATAGCTCCAAGAAATATAAAAGGTCTGCGACGCCCATATTTGGTGCGCGCGTTATCTGAGCAGTAGCCAACAATAGGATCTATAAGAGCATCAAAAATACGGGGAATACATCCGATAATACCAACCAACAAGGGATTTACGCCAAGCCCAAGATTTAAAATAATGATCATTGGTCCAATAAAAGCTGCTTGACTGTCATTGGCCAATGATCCCATGCTGTATATGAATTTTTGAAAAAATGGAATGCGGTCTTCGGGTGCTGTCATGTGGCGGGTTGAGTGATCCACTGCGTCTGCCATTCATTACCTCCTTAAAAATAAAAGAGTTAAACATGTATGATTATAAATTTCGTATTATAACAAACAAACTTAGTGTGTACAACACTATTTATCATGCGGATTTATCACCCCAACTCCGATTTAGAACTGGG
>JAGLQN010000454.1 GCA_023136835.1 Candidatus Omnitrophota bacterium
TTCGATAATAATTTGCGCGAGCTGTTAATGGCGCCGCCTTTAGGGCAGACGAACGTGCTGGCGATCGATCCGGGGCTAAGGACGGGGTGTAAGGTCGTGTGTTTGGACAGCCAGGGGAAACTTGTTGCCAATGACGCGATCTATCTTGTTCAGTCCGAAGGGGCGAAGGAAGACGCGGTTCAAACGATCAAGAGCTTGTGCGCGAAATATTCTATTAAAGTCATTGCCATAGGCAACGGCACCGCCAGTCGTGAAACAGAACTATTTATTCGTAATATCGGCTTGCCGAAAGAGATCCAAACAGTCGTTGTCAACGAAAGCGGGGCATCTATTTATTCAGCGTCGGAAGCGGCCCGGGAAGAATTTCCCGACTATGATGTGACGGTGCGCGGGGCGGTCTCGATTGGGCGTAGGCTCATGGATCCGCTGGCTGAACTTGTCAAGATCGATCCTAAATCGATCGGGGTCGGTCAGTATCAGCACGATGTTGATCAAAATCTATTGAGGAAAAATTTGGATGATGTTGTGATCAGTTGCGTGAACCAGGTTGGCGTCGAGGTTAATACGGCGAGCAAACAATTATTGACCTATGTCTCCGGGCTGGGCCCAAGCCGCGCGCGGGCCATTATTGATTACAGGCATAATACAGGCGCCTTTGCCTCCCGCGAAGCGGTCTGCAAGGTGCCGGGGCTAGGGCCTAAGGCTTTTGAGCAGGCGGCCGGGTTTTTACGTGTTAGTGATGGGGCCAATCCTCTGGATGCCAGCGCTGTTCATCCGGAGTCCTATCCGATCGTCAACAAAATGGCAAAAGATCTGGGCTGTTCTGTTGAAGATATTATTGTAAAGGAACAATTGCGCGAAAGAATTGACCTGAAGAAATATGTGACCGATTTGGTCGGCTTGCCGACATTGACGGATATTGCCAATGAACTGGCAAAACCGGGAAGGGACCCGCGCCCCGCTTTTCAACTGTTCAGTTTTAAAGATGGTATTGAGACTATGGATGACCTCAGTCCGGGGATGACATTGCCCGGAGTGGTCACGAATGTGACGGCCTTTGGCGCGTTTGTTGATGTCGGGGTTCATCAGGATGGGCTTGTGCATATCAGCCAGCTTTCTGACCGCTTTATCAAAGATCCGCGTGAAGTTGTTAAGGTTCATCAGAAGGTCATGGTCAGGGTTCTTGAGATCGACCTAAAGCGCCTGCGCGTCGCGTTGACCATGCGCAAAAAAGGATAAACCCAAACAGACTTCCGGGGTAGGCACAAAATATTGCGCCCCTACAACAGCAAAGATTTATTTTTATTTCTTTCCCTTGGCTTTATAAGTTGATAAAATAAGGTTCAATTGGTAAAGGTTCTCAAACAAGGAGCCGGATTTGAGAAAACATCATTTTCCTATCAAAATATTCTTTCTTACGTTCATCATTCTTGGGTTTTGTGTCTCAATGACGCTGGCGCGGCAGCCCGCTGTTTCACCCGGGCTATCTTCGATAGGCTCTGCTGTCGAGCAGGCTTTGGCGACTAACGGCCTATTGGACAGCGATCTTCTTAAGAAAAAAATCGTGGAGACGATCTTTATTGTTCTTATCGGTTATTTGCTGATGTTCGCGTTTATCGGTGTTATCAATAAGCGCGTGAAAGATATCAAGACGAAATACGCGGTACGCAAGAATACCATGTATACAGTCAGTATTATTCTTATCGTCATTATTTTCTTTATCTGGATACAGAATATTAATTCGATCACGATCTTTTTAGGGGTTGCCGGCGCCGGTTTGGCCTTGGCCTTGCAGGAAGCTATTTTATGTATTGCCGGGTGGTTCTTGATCGTCATGCGGCATCCCTTTGAGGCGGGGGACCGTATCGAGATCAATGGCATTAAGGGTGATGTTATCGATGTCCGCATCTTTCAGACCTCGGTCCTTGAGATTGGTAATTGGGTCGACGCTGACCAAAGCACGGGGCGCATTGTTAATTTCCCCAACAGTTTTGTTTTTAAACACGCGAATTATAATTACAGCCGCGGGTTTGAATTTATCTGGCACGAGATGCCGATCCTTTTGACTTTTGAAAGCGATTGGAAGCGGGGCAAGGAGATCATGATGTCGCACGCGAAGAATCTGGCTGAAGGGCTCGAGGATCAGGTCAGCAGAAAGATCGACGCGATGCGGAACCGTTATATGATCTATTACGGAAAGCTTACGCCGATCGTTTATGTGAATATCAAGGACAGCGGGGTTGAATTGACCTTGCGTTATTTAATTGAAGCGAAGAAGCGCCGGTCTGCCCAAGACCAACTTTGCCAGGCGATTCTTAATGATTTCATGAAGGAACCGAATGTCGATTTTGCCTACCCGACATACCGAATTATAAAGACATAGATAAATTCGGTAAATGTCGGATGACAAATGTCAAATGACAAATTGGTTTGCCTATTTGGCATTGGTCATTCAATCCCTGATTAACCATTCGTTTGACTTTAAATAATGATTCAGGATTGCACGCGACATCTCGG
>JAGLQN010000455.1 GCA_023136835.1 Candidatus Omnitrophota bacterium
ATTTGATAAAGAAAATTTAATTATACAATTCCTTGAGTTTGACTCATGCCACGGAGGGAATCAAGGGTTTAACGAATAACAATGTTATTCGTTGCCTTGGAGTAACCTATGCGTGGCTTTTTTATTGTAAACAAAAAACATTCTGCTTATCCGTATATATCCAATCTATTCGTCTGTCTCCTGACGGTTTCTCTCGTATTTAGTCCTGTCTCAAGTTATGCCCAGAATATTTTTACCCTGAGCGGAGTCGAAGGGCTCAACCTCCCTGCCCCTGGAACGATGGTCTCCATAAGCCCTGCCTTTAATCCAATCATAGTGAAAGGAATCACCCTTTATCCTGATAATCCTCTCAAATTTGATTTTATTATTGATCCAGGGGATGAAGACCTTAAAGGACAGCAGTTGGAAAAAGAATCCAGTAAATTGATTAATTATTTCATGGCATCTCTGACTGTTCCTGAAGACGAGATGTGGGTGAATTTATCCCCTTATGAAAAAGACAGGATTATTGCTGACGGTTTAAGCCAGACAGAATTAGGTCGTGACCTGCTTTCGCAAGATTATATCCTAAAACAACTTACAGCTTCGTTAATGTATCCAGAAAAGCGGTTAGGAGCCAAGTTTTGGGAACAAGTTTACGCGAAAGCCCAAGAGCGATATGGGACAACCGAGATTCCGATGAACACGTTCAACAAGGTCTGGATTATTCCTGATAAGGCGAATGTTCATGTTAGAGGTAATAGCGTCTTTGTGGTTGACCGGCATTTAAAAGTCATGCTTGAAGAGGACTATTTAGCTCTTGAAGCCAATATGGGGCATGATAACCATGGTATTGGCAAAATTTCTGAAGGGCAGGTCAGGGAAGTTAACGATGTCTCATCGGAGGTGGTCAGGGAGGTATTGTTACCTGCTATTGAAAGAGAGGTCAACGAAGGCAAGAACTTTGCTGCATTAAGACAGATTTTCAATTCGATGATATTAGCGACATGGTATAAGCAGAACCTTAAAGAAAGTGTGCTAGGGCAGGTTTATGTGAACCAGAATAAGACCAAGGGGATTGATCTTGAAGATAGGCAGGTTAAAGAGAAGATTTACAACCGTTATGTCGAGGCGTTTAAGAAGGGGGTGTTCAATTACATTAAAGAGGATTACGTGGCTATGGATTTTCAACAAAAATCCACAGCCACGTCCCGAGCTCCAGCGAGGGACGACCAAGCGACACTGCGGATGATACCGAGAAAGTATTTTTCTGGGGGGATTAGGGGACGTGTTGATGAAATTATTGCTAGTAGTCCAGTTGGTTTAAGCGATAAGAATTTCTCCAAAGGCACTATCGTTGTAACTGTTGATGCAAAAGCTTTGCCAAAGAATCAATCAGGAATTCAAGTCTCATCACCAATCTCAAGGGGATTCCTTTCATCCGATACCTTTAAAGTGGCTGTGAAAGAATGGGGGATAGAAGAACCAACCGATAATATTATAGTCAATTCTGACAGAAAATATTTGGATGGACAAGTGATCATCCATCAGGTGAGTTTTAATATATTGGGAACAGACAATCGTTATTCAACTGTTGTCTTTGAGATGAACCTTGAAGATCAAGAGAAATCCGTACGGGCTATTAATATAGGTCAATATACTGATGAGAATGTACTCATTAATGAGTTAGAGAAAATTGCCCTCAAAATAAATTTAAAATCTTTTTATGATTTTATCCATTACAGAATTGATCTAGCGGAAAAATTATCCAGGGCAATAGTTTCCAACTCATGGAATCCAGATGTCGCGAAAAGAAGTAAAAACATCGATTTGGTATTTCAGGAAAGTTCTTTCAAGGGGCTTGAGGATATCACATCACAGCTTCCTGATAACATCGCTCAAGAGCTTTTAAAGGAGTTTCAATCTCATCAGATTATTCTTTATGGTAACGCTCACTCGAAAGGATATCCTGCTTACACGTTCGCTTCATTTCTTACATATTTAGTCGAAAAGGGAATCAAGCCATACCTTGCCGTCGAAAAAAGAATTTCCCTTGAGTCGGATATTAAAGAATTTGTAAATAGCGGAACAGTTACGCCTGAATTTGCCAATTCTTTAGCCAAGGCACATCATGAGGTTGAGCTCTACAGGGTGGCAAGGCAATTGGGTTTAGAAATAATACCTTTCGATCCTCGCGTAAGTCCTTATTGGCAGGAAGGAATGCATGTCGACCAAGAGATGTTCAATATGCTTGATCATAAAATATTTCAAAAAGATCCGGGGGCAACTGTGATTGTTTGGGGAGGACGGGATCATATGAAGGATATCAAACATTACAACATGAAAAGTGTCGTGTTGGAGGGTGAAGAATTCGTTACCTATCAAAGTGAAGGTCCATCACTTGGGCATCTTTTACGTAAGCAATTCGGTGATAAAACTTTAATAATAACTAACGCGAGTACAGAGTTACCCGGGCAACAAGACACAGAGATCGAACTATATATTTCCGCTTCAGAAAACAGAGAAACTGAAGATTTATCATTTATCCATCTCCGAAACGAAGATATGGGACGGAAAAGAGGCTCTTCTTCGCCTGCTATCTCAATCGACCAACAAGTTAAGGAAGTTTATGATGCTATCAAGTTTGAGGAAGAAATTGGATATGGTGGTTATAGAGGTAATTTTCTAGGAGCTATTGTGACGCACCCTGATCCAGAGATTTTTAGTGAAATGTTAAAAAAATTATCAAAAAAAGTAAGAGATCCTTTAAATGTGAGCGATGCAAACGGAATAGAGATTTTTGAACTAAAAGATGAATCTTTCAAAAAAGAGGAAGAACTAATATTGCCGATCATAATTGGTGGCGACAGTATTAAGAATGTAGAAAATGGTAGAAACATTAACAATCACGTCAGAGCGCTTATGAATTATCATACGCAGGCTGAGATTAGACCAGTCATTATATTTAGCAACAGTAAACAGATGAGTTATTTGACGGAAAGAAATGAATATGGAAGTGAAGATCAATTTATTTATGACATTGTAGGCAAGGGAAGGTTTGATTTTTCAACATCTTCTCCTCTAGATAATGCAAATAAAAATCTTGGTGGTATTGATCTTAATCCAAATAATTTTGACATTCAAACGCAAGGGCATGAAATAGAACTCAATATGCCTTTCGATGCTCAAACGATTATGAACTCTCCCATTGACGGTTTTGCCCCTGTCATCATCCAAATCGTTCCCGCCAATTTACCGCTTTTGCTCGGTAACAGTGAGCAAGAAGATGAATCCCCTCAATTAAGTAGTTTGTGTCAATTCTGTCCGGTAAAAAAGAAAAAGAATCCAAGAACTCGTGTTAGAATGGGTTACCAATAAGCTGAAACAACGAGGAGGATAAAAGGCCCATTTTCCCCGT
>JAGLQN010000456.1 GCA_023136835.1 Candidatus Omnitrophota bacterium
AGGTGAGCTGCCTTATACGCCAGCAAGTGTTTTGGAGAAACATGGCTTTATTTCCGAGGCATTTCCCATTCCTTCATATGAATTTCGTAAACAGTTGTGGGAGAAATTATTGAAAGAAAATGTTCCTGATCTGGATATTGACGCTCTTGCCAGCAAGTTCAATTTCAGTGGCGGTCAGATAGAAGATGCCATATCCTCAGCCCGCAATCTCGCAATGGTGAAAAACCCTAAAAATCCTGCCATATCCATGGATGATCTATATCGCGGCTGCAAAGCTCAATCAAATAAGAGCCTTTCTGCCTTTGCAAAAAATATCCCTCCACGCTATACGTGGGAGGATATCGTACTTCCAAAGGATATTGAAGCACAGTTAAGAGAAGTATCCGGATACATCAAATACAAAGGAAAGGTTTATACTGACTGGGGATTTGATGCGAAATTATCCCTTGGTAAAGGATTAAATGTCCTTTTTTCAGGATCCTCAGGTGCTGGCAAGACCATGGCAGCTGAGGTCATAGCGAAAGAGTCCGGGCTGGATCTCTATAAGATCGACCTGTCCACTGTGGTAAGTAAGTATATAGGCGAAACGGAAAAGATCCTAAAGAAGATCTTTCTTGAAGCTGAAACAAGCAATGCTATCCTGTTCTTTGATGAGGCAGATGCTCTATTTGGCAAGCGATCCGAGGTCAAGGATGCACATGACCGTTATGCGAATATAGAGACAAATTATCTGCTACAGAAAATGGAGGAACATGAAGGGATAGTGATCCTTGCAACTAACTTCAAAGCCAACATCGATGAGGCGTTCCTTCGCAGGATACATTTTGCAGTTGAATTTACCTCTCCTGAGGAGGATCTCAGAGAAAGAATATGGACATATATATTCCCTAATGACACACCTGTTAATGATGATGTGGATTACAGTTTCCTTTCAAAGTTTAAGATCACAGGTGGTAACATTAAAAATATTGCCTTGAATGCGGCTTTTCTGGCTGCCAGTGATTCGGATGAAGTCAAGATGGAGCATATTATCAGGGCAACAAAACGGGAATTCCAGAAGATGGGTAAGCTGTGTACTCCTGCTGATTTTGGAAAATATTATGAACTGGTGAAGTGAAGGGGCAGCCCTT
>JAGLQN010000457.1 GCA_023136835.1 Candidatus Omnitrophota bacterium
GCGTACGCATGGGCCTTAATGTGGTTAACGTTCACCAAAGGTTTATTCATGGTAAAACTTAATCCGCGCGCGAAGGAAATACCGACGAGCAAGGAACCGATCAGCCCCGGCTGGTTTGTCACGGCAACGGCGTCGATGCTCTTAAGTTTTAGTCCCGCCTTTGCCAGCGCTTGTTCCGTGACGGCATTAATGAATTCCAATTGCCGTCGGGAAGCGATTTCCGGGATGATTCCCCCGTGTCGCGAATGTTCCTTTAGGCTTGAGGCTACGATATTAGAAAGAACATATTTCCCGTCGCGCACAACAGCGACCGCGGTTTCATCACAAGATGTTTCAATGCCCAGGATGTTCATAATACTGTTTTCAATTATTCTTCAAGTTCAACCACAGTTTCTATGGGTTCATCGATCGACGGTTCAGGGGCTTCACTGAACTTTTTGAAAACGTGTATCCCTTTAAGAATGCTGATGGCACTTTGCACTTGACTGTCTTTCAGTAATATCTTGCGGATCTCAAGTTCTTTTTTGGACAGTTTCAGTTTTTCCTTATCTTCGGCATTCTCCAGCTCAATATCCTCGAAGATCTGTTCGATTTTTTCCTCGCTTTCTTCTTCAGGCTCTTTGCTGGGCGGAACATAATCAATGGAAATGTCCGGTTCGATTCCGATACCGTGAATGGAAACGCCCGAGGGCGTAAAATATTTACTGGTTGTCAGGCGCAATCCTGAACCGTCCGGTAAAGGAATGACAGATTGAACGGACCCTTTTCCAAAAGATTTGGCCCCGACGATAATGGCCCGCTTATTGTCCTTCAGGGCGCCTGCTAAAATTTCACTCCCCGAAGCGCTTCCCTCGTTGATCAGGACAACCATCGGCCAGTCGATAAGATGACGGCGGTTTGTTGATTTTGTAACGGTGTTTTGCGAACGGCGCCGCCCTTTAGTCGAAACGATAACATCTCCCGCAGGAAGGAATTCTTCCGTGACCTTGATGGCGACATTAAGTAATCCGCCGGGATTGTTGCGCAAGTCTAGGATCAGGCCGCTTGCGCCCTGCT
>JAGLQN010000458.1 GCA_023136835.1 Candidatus Omnitrophota bacterium
GAGGATCTGGGTGTGCTTGACGTCTTCAATATGGATGATCTCGCGAGTGATCGTAAATTCAAGGATTTTGAATTCTTCTTCACGCAGAATTGTGATTGTGATATCCGTTTTTGGTTTTCCCCGAAGCTTCTTGACGGCATCGCTGAGGGTGATATCCTTGGTCAGCTCGTCTTCGATTTTCACAATGCGGTCACCGGCCTTGATCCCGGCTTTCCAAGCAGGAGTTCCTTCAAGAGGCGTGATAATCGTTAAAAGCCCATCACGTATAGAGATCTCGATGCCCAATCCGCCGAATTTCCCTTCTGTCTCGGTTTTGAGTTCTTTATATTCATCAGGATCTAAAAATTGGCTATGCGGGTCGAGTGTTGCCAGCATGCCTTTGAGAGACCCGTAAATAAGGTCTTTAGGCGGAAGCTCTTCGACATAATCAGCTTGTATAGTTGTCAACGTGTAACTATAGAGTTCAATTTGAGAGTAGAGATCGTCTTTGACTTTTTGATCGATCTGCGAAATGGCCAGGGTTGTCAAAGAGAAAAATGTCAAAAGCGCGATAAATATGATAAAAAACTTTTTCATTATTCAGGTGCCTCCTTTAGGTATCAACGTTAGACTAATGCTTTTTTGATCAGTTCGCCGATCTTTTTCGGATTCGCTTTGCCTTGGGTTTTTTTCATGGCTTGCCCGATGAGAAAGCCAATAGCGCTTTCTTTTCCGTTACGGATCTGACCGGCAATATCTTGATGCTCGTCAATAAGTTCCCGGACCAGTTTCTCCAAAGTGCTGTCATCGGAAACTTGAGCCAATCCTTTTTTCTCTATGATTGTATCAATGTTGCTTCCGGTATCAATCATAAATGTTAAAACATCTTTCCCCGCCAAATTGCTCAAAGTTCCCTCATCGACCTTAATTATGAGGGCGGCGAAATCCTTCGGCGTTAAGTTCATTTCAGCCAATTTAGCTTTCCGCGCGTTCAGTTCTTTCATCAACGGGCCGTTAATCCAGTTGCAGATTTTTTTGGTGTCTTTGTAATGTTGAGTCGACTCTTCGAAAAAAGCAGCGAGATCCGGGTCCTGGATGAGGATATTGGCATCATAGACAGCAAGTTTGTATTGTTCCATGAGACGTTCCCGCTTTTCTGCCGGAGGCTCGGGAAGAGATTGTTTGACTCCTTCGATGGCCGCTTCTTCGATCATGAAGGGAACAAGGTCTGGTTCAGGAAAATAACGATAGTCATGAGCTTCTTCTTTGCTGCGCATTGTAAAGGTCATGCCGCGCGCTTCGTCCCAAAGCCGTGTTTCTTGAATGATCGCCTGCCCTGACTCGAGGCATGTTTCGTGGCGCTGAATTTCATGCTCAAGCCCAGCCTTGACGGCTTTAAATGAATTCATGTTTTTTAATTCGGTCTTTGTTCCTAATTTTGTTTCACCCATTAAACGGATCGAGATATTCGCGTCACACCGCAAGCTTCCTTTTTCCATGTCGCAATCAGAAACGTTAAGGTATTGAAGGGTCAGTTTTAGATTCTGTAAATAATTATAGGCTTCTCGCGCGGAGCGCAGGTCCGGTTCAGTGACGATTTCCATCAGCGGCGTGCCTGTACGATTATAATCGACCAAGCTGCAGTTGTTTTTATCGTCGTGGATCAATTTTCCGGCATCTTCTTCAAGATGGGCGCGGTTAATACGGATCTTTTTAGGTTTGCCGTCAGCGGCTTCGATCATAAGATAGCCATTGCCGCAGATCGGAAGATCAAACTGGGAAATTTGATAGGCTTTCGGGCAGTCCGGATAAAAATAATTTTTCCGGTCGAATTTCACGAAAGGATTAATAGTACCGTTGATCGCGAGCCCGACCTTCATGGCGTATTGCAAGACTTTCGCGTTAACGAC
>JAGLQN010000459.1 GCA_023136835.1 Candidatus Omnitrophota bacterium
GGTATCTAATTGAAGATGGACTTCCAATCCGATAACGGTTTCGTATTTTTGTGCTGCTGTTTGGCCCATGGTTATAATTCGACTTTTTGTTTATGCCAATCGGTATTTTGCTCGTAGGTATAGGCGATACGCAATAACATTTCTTCGTCGAACGGCTTAGTCATGATATGCAAACCGATCGGAAGTTTTTCTTTTGAAAAACCGCATGGCACGGAAATCGCCGGAATGCCGCTAAGATTAGCCGATACGGTATAAATGTCTGACAAGTACATGCTTAATGGGTCGTTGACCCTGTCCCCGATCTTGAACGCGGTTGTCGGCGATGTCGGGCCGATAAGGGCATCAAATTCACAAAAGAGCTTATCAAAATCATTTTTAATGAGCGTCCGTACCTTTAAACCTTTCAGATAATAGGCGTCGTAATATCCGGAAGAAAGCGAATATGTTCCGAGCATGATGCGCCGCTTTACTTCCGCGCCGAAACCGATATCACGGGTTTCATCATACATGTCTAAAAGCGGAGACTTGCGTTTCTTTTTGGCAAGCGCCCTGATCCCGTATTGAACACCGTCGTAACGGGCTAAATTTGAGCTGGCTTCCGACGTGGCGGTAATATAGTACGTCGCGATACCGTATTCCGTACGCGGCAGAGAAACTTCCTCAAAGACGGCTTCCTTCCCTTTTAGGACCTCAATGGCAGCCATAACGGAATCTTTGACCTCCGGATCCAATCCGTCGACAAAATATTCTTTTGGAATGCCGATTCTTAGTCCTTTAACATCCGTTTTAAGAGCTTGTGTATAATCCGGCACAGGTATGTCAACAGAAGTTGAATCACGTTCATCGTAACCGGCAAGGATGTTGAGGAGCAAAGCGGAATCTGTTACATCTTTGGTGATTGGCCCGATTTGATCAAGGCTTGACGCAAACGCAATCAGTCCGTAACGTGACACGCGTCCATAAGTCGGTTTTAATCCAACGACACCGCAGAAAGATGCCGGCTGGCGGATTGATCCCCCGGTATCCGATCCAATTGCCCAAATGGTTTCGTTAGCGGCTACTGCGGCGGCAGACCCTCCGCTTGAACCTCCGGGAACACAGTCCAGCTTCCAAGGATTGTGTGTTGTTCCGTAACAAGAGTTCTCGGTTGACGATCCCATGGCAAATTCGTCCATATTTGTATTACCAATGAGAATGGCGCCGGATTTTTTTAATTTGTCAATAACGGTGGCGTCATAGGG
>JAGLQN010000046.1 GCA_023136835.1 Candidatus Omnitrophota bacterium
CGCGGCAGTCGCCCCGCTGACCGTTCGTTAGGCGGCAGGCGCGCGGGCACAACTGGCATTCAATGGTCTTAGGCATGGACTTTAGAGTTCCTTCCAGTGCATGGCGTCGCGGGGAGTGAGGCCTGCTTTTATAAGTTTAATCTTAATGTCGCTGATGTCCATCTCGACTTCGGCCTTATCAGTCACAATGATCGACCGGGTATTTTCGGCTATCACTCCAAAGACCATAATGGTCGCGACGGTTAGAAGCACAATAAAACTTTTATTGTTCATCTTTTTCTTGAGGACCTTTCGATCTTAATTTTTCTTTAGGGCAAACAGTGACGCATTTCCCGCAGAGGATGCATTCCGGATAGTCGATGATCGGGGATCCCGCTTCACCGATACGGATCGCCCGTGTCGGGCATATTTTATCGCAGGCCGCGCATTGCGAGCAATTTTCCCCTAACCTTATTTTATACAAGCTGAACCTTGCAAAAAGCCCTAGACACGCGCCAACGGGACAAAGGTATTTGCACCAAAACCGGAAATGGAAGAATGCGATAACAAGCATAAAACTCAAAAGGCTCCATTCTAAACTCGTTCCGTTAAGGGTGAATAAAGTGAGGAACGGTTCTATGCCGGTCGCGCTGGAATTCCCTAAAAAGGCGCTTAACGCAATGATCGAGAATAGAATCGCATATTTTATGTAACGCGCTTGCTGATCGATCGTATTGGACAATGCGCGTTCTTTGATTTTTTTTGTCCGATGGGTTAATTTAAAGAAGAATTCCTCGACGGCGGCAAACGGGCATAAACTGCCGCAGAAAACCATACCGAAGAGCAATGTCGAGAGAAAAGTCAATCCGATGAGCATGTACCACAACGGGCTTTGGTCAAAAGGCGGAAACTTTAAAAGGCAGATATTAACGATCTGGGCGGCGGACAGCATAGTGCTTTTGATGATTCCGAAATAAAGAAAGCCGCCGACCAGGGCGATGCGCCGGATATTCTGTTTGTGTGTGAGGACGCCGGCAACGGCAATACCAAAAAGAATAAGGGGCACGAAGATCTCATCCAAGGGTAAGGCCTTCTCTTTAGAGACGGATACGGCCGCTTTCGAATGAAGGAGATGTGGGCCGATCTCTTTAAGACTCTTACTGACAGCACGCGTAACCGCGCCACTGGTAATGGTTGCCCTGCTTATGCCATCGATATCTACGCCCAGCGCGATGGGATCCTTTATTCCCTTCCTGGAGAATTGCTGAAGAAAGGAGCCCATTTTTGAAATATAAGAAGTTGTCTCCGAGTGGGAGAGCACACGCACTTTCGTGATACGGCCTCGCGGGTCTATACCGATGAGCAATTCTATAGGGCCGGCATACCCGAGGATTTCAGGGACAATGTCCGTCGTGAAAAACGCGTAGCCGATTAGATCATCGTCAGTCTGCGCGCTGCTCCGGTAGGCTTTATAATAAGGGAAGACCCCGGATGTCTTGGAAAAATCCTGGACATCAGAAAAACTCCGGGCATCAGGCAGGACAGTACGCAGGTCTTTATGTCTCTCCGCAAGATCTTTTATTCCTTGACGGGATTCCTTGAAAAAGTGGAAAGATCCGCCGGCAAGAAAAAGGATCAAGAAAATTGTTGTTAGGAGCCGGTATTTTTTCATCTTTTTATACTGAATATTGGTTTTCCGACTAGCATCAGTTTATATTAGCACACCCGCGGTGAAATGAAAATAATTTGCTCATGATTCAATCCTGCCTCCATAAAAATTTTTACACAATTTTGGAAGTAATGCTATACTCATTTACTTAAAATATGGCGGTCATTAACAAACCTCATGTCATCTTAATAAACATGGAAAACAACGAATTAAAAT
Organism: Candidatus Omnitrophota bacterium; assembly: GCA_023136835.1. GTDB lineage: Bacteria > Omnitrophota > Gorgyraeia > Zapsychrales > Zapsychraceae > 2-02-FULL-52-10. The sequence continues at coordinate 1,865 of JAGLQN010000046.1, forward strand.
ATGTCTATGGTCCGGTGTATTCCTGGCGGATGGGAATGTCTCTGGGGATCGATCCGGTATCGTCACAGAAGAAGATATGCAATTTTGATTGCATCTATTGCCAGCTGGGGCGCGGCGCGGAAGTTTATACCAAGCGCGAAGAATTTGTTTCTGTCGATGATATTATAAAAGAGATCAAATCCCTGCCGCCGATGGATATCGATTATTATACATTTTCAGGACGGGGAGAGCCGACGCTTGCGAAGAATCTCGGCGCGATGATCCTCGCCGTACGCGAAGCGACGGGTGGACAAGTTGCGGTTATTACCAATGCGGCGCTAATCGATGAGAAAAGTGTTCAAGAAGATCTTGCGCTCGCAGATTATGTTCTTGCAAAACTTGATGCTTTCAACGAGGATTCTTTAAAAAGCATTAATATCCCGGCGGAAGATATTTATTTTAAGGGGATTGTCGACGGGATAAAGCTTTTTAGAAAAAAATTTAAGGGGAAATTTGCCCTGCAGATCATGTTCATTGAACAAAACAAAAGCCATGCAAAAGCTATTGCGGGAATCGCGCAAGATATTAACCCAGACGAGGTTCAGATCAATACGCCATTGCGGCCAAGCGGAACGATCCCCTTGAGCGAGGAAGACCTCCTTGAGATTAAGAAATATTTTATAGATCTCTCGGCGACAACAGTTTATGAGGCAGAGCACCGGAATGTTGAGCCTCTTGACGAGAAGCAGACTAGTCTCCGGCATGGCAATTTCAAGAAAAAACCCAAATCCGGATAAATTAGAAAACAACAACATATTGTATGGAAAAAGACTTGACACACAATATATTGTGTATAGAATACAATTAGGGTTGGAAAAGGCGGGATGTATTGGTATTTGTACTACTGCGAAATAACCCCAGAATCCATCAAAGAAATTAATTCATTTAAGAACAGGGGGAGTATATGAAGACCAGTCAGGTTTTAACCAGAATCATCAAACGCAATGGCTCTGAAGACGATTTTAACCCATCCAAGATCACAACCGCCATTCAAAGGGCCGGAGAAGTCAGTAAGGAATTCTCTTACGATGTGGCCCAAACACTTACTTTAAGGGTTCTTAACCTGGCTCAGCAATTAGCGGTTGACCGTTATCCTACGGTTGAAGAAATCCAAGACATTGTTGAAGAAGTCCTCCTGTCTTCTCCATACAAGAAAACAGCCAAAAGCTACATTATTTACCGTGACCAGCACAAGCAGATCAGGGAAATTACCTCCAAGAGTAGCGTTGAGCTGGTTGACCAATACCTCAAGCGTGCTGACTGGAAGGTCAATGAGAACAGTAATATGGGGTTTTCCCTCCAAGGCTTAAATCATTACATTTCTTCAGAGATTAGCAAAACCTACTGGTTGAGCAAGATTTACCCCCCCAATATTAAGGATGCGCATCACAACGGAGATTTTCATATCCATGATCTTGGGCTCATCAGCGTTTACTGTGTAGGATGGGACCTCCAGGATGTTTTGATCAGCGGTTTTAAAGGCGCTACCGGGAAGATGGAGTCACGCCCGGCCAGGCACTTACGCAGCGCCTTGGGCCAGATCGTGAATTTCTTCTACACGCTTCAAGGAGAGGCGGCCGGCGCCCAAGCATTCTCCAATTTTGATACGCTTTTAGCCCCGTTTGTCCGTTACGACGGCCTGAATTACAAAGAGCTTAAGCAGGCTCTTCAAGAATTTGTTTTCAACGTTAATGTTCCGACCCGCGTGGGCTTTCAGACGCCGTTTACTAATATTACAATGGATTTGAACGTGCCTTCGTACTATGCCGACCAAGGTGTTATTATCGGCGGGGAAATGCAAAAGGAAACGTACAAAGAATTTCAGACGGAGATGGATATGTTCAATAGGGCGTTCCTCGAGGTCATGCTCGAAGGAGATGCCAAGGGGCGCGTCTTTACATTTCCGATCCCGACCTATAATATTAGTGAGGACTTCGATTGGGACAATCCTAATCTTGAACTGTTATGGGAAATGACGGCAAAGTATGGTATCCCTTATTTTGCTAATTTCGTTAATTCTGACATGAAGCCTGAAGATGCGCGCAGTATGTGCTGCCGGTTGCGTATCGATAATAGAGAGCTGCATAGCCGGGGCGGAGGATTGTTTGGCGCGTCGCCTTTAACCGGCTCCATTGGTGTTGTGACGATTAATATGCCGCGGCTTGGATATGTGTCTAAAGATGAAAAGCAGTTTTTCGCGCAATTGGAAAGGCAAATGCTTGTGGCCAGGGAAAGCCTTGAGATCAAGCGCAAGATCCTTGAGAAATTTACCGATGACAATCTTTACCCTTACTTAAAATTCTTCTTGCGCAGTATCAAGCAGCGTTTCGGCCAATATTGGAAGAATCACTTTGCCACGATCGGTTTGGTGGGCATGAACGAGTGCTGCCTGAATCTGGTCGGTGAAGATATTGCTTCTGAAAAGGGTCACGCCTTTTCGGCCAAAGTTTTGGACTTCATGCGCGATAAGCTCATGGAATTCCAAGAGGAGACCGGCAATATTTACAATCTTGAAGCCACTCCGGCCGAAGGCGTTTCTTACCGGTTGGCAAGGATGGATAAAGAGTCATATTCCGAGATCATTTGCGGGAATGAGGCCGAATACAAACAAGGAAGAGAACCGTTTTATACCAATTCAACCCATCTGCCTGTGAATTATTCCGATGATATCTTCGAGGTCTTAGATCTTCAAGATGATTTACAGACCCGTTATACGGGTGGCACGGTTCTTCATGGATTTGTCGGTGAGAAAATCGATAATATTCAAGGCTTAAAATCAATGATCCGTATGATTTGTCAGCGCTACAGGTTGCCTTATTTTACCATTACGCCGACTTTTAGCGTTTGTCCAAGCTGCGGATATGTTGCCGGGGAGCATCCCACTTGTCCGAAATGTCAAAGTGATTGTGAGGTTTATTCCAGGGTTGTCGGTTATCTAAGGCCTGTTATGCAGTGGAATAATGGTAAAAAGGAAGAATTTACAATGCGTAAGACCTACAAAGTTGAACAAGAAGCTTGCGCCTGTCCTAGCCGTGAAGAGCAAGAGGTTGTTTGCCAGACATAGTTAGGGCAATAAAATGGAGTCCCACGAGCATGGTTCCATAAAAAGCAACGGGCTTCCTATTACACGATTCCTACATGGGGCGGAATCCCGACCCAACCAAAACCTTTTCCCATTCATCCCTGCCGGCAGGCACGGGCAAGCTGTGGTTTTCTAGGTGTCGGGATAAATGTTTTAGAGGGCGCGGAAAACCGCGCCCTCTGTTGTTGGTGAGCATATGAAAATCGGCGGATTGTTAAAGTTCTCTCTTATCGATTACCCCGGGAAAATGGCGGCGGTTATTTTTACACAGGGATGCAATTTTCACTGTCCCTATTGCCACAATCCCGAACTGGTTGATCCGCAAAGGTTTTGCGCCCCTATTGCGGATGATAAAGTTTTTGATTTTCTTAAAAAACGTATCGGCCAGATAGAAGGTTTAGTCGTCACAGGCGGAGAGCCAACTTTACAAAAAGATCTTATCGAGTTCCTAAAAAAAGTTAAGCAAATGGGCTATTGTGTCAAGTTAGATACCAACGGAAGCAATCCCGACGCATTAAAGGAGGTCCTCCGGCTTAACTTGGTCGATTACATAGCTATGGATATTAAAGCGCCTTTGGAGAAATATTCTCAACTGACCGCTCTAAGAAATTGTGACAAGCGTGTTAAGGAAAGTATCCAGATCATCCTGGACTCTGAATTAGCCTATGAATTTCGAACCACCCTTGCCGCGCCGATTGTCTCGGCCGAAGACCTCCCGAAGATGGTTTCCCTTATTGAAGGCGCAAAGAAGTATCGGTTGCAAAGATTTATTCCCCGTGATAACATTCTCAACAAAGGGTTATTTGAAGAGTCCCCGGAGAACTTTTCAGAAGAAGAGGTTGCTAGCCTTCAGAGCATGTGGGGAGTAGGCGGCAGCTAAGAGTCTCACGCTAAATAACTTCCAAAAACTGCTTTGTCTTTCCCTTAGTGGCTATTCTATTGCTTAAAGAACATTTTTTCTAAAAAAGGGCTTTTTTGAGTGTTTTATCCGGAGGGTATTTGTATTTTGCCCATTTCCGCTGACAGTGGTAAAATAAAGATACGGTGGGAGCCTTTTTGGTTCCGGGCTTCCAGATAAAATCTTCATCAATGAATCTAACGAGAGTAATGTCAGATATGAATATCCATCACAAAAAGAAAAAAGGATATAATACGAAAGTTGCTTTGCGGTATTTTTTTACGGCATTTCTCCCCGTATGGCTTTTAGGCTGCCTGCTTCTCTGGCTCTTTTTTTACTCCGAATCCCAAAATAGCCGTAAGTCTCTGGGAGTCAACGTCTCACATACTTTGGAACTGCAAAAAGAAAGCATTGTTCTTGATTTCGTTTCAATCGTCTCGGACTTAAAGTTTTTATCCGGAATGTTTAAATTATCAGGTTTTGATGACCGGTCCGACGACGCTTCAACAAAAGGAAAGCTGGCGCAAGAATTGGTCGTCTTTTTAAAAGCAAAAGGGATCTATGACCGTATTTCCATTATCAATGTTTCAGGGAAAGAAGTTGTCAGCGCGGATTACAGCGATGGCATGGTCCGCGTTACTCCCGATGAGCATCTTTATGACAGGTCGAAGGAATATTATTTTAAGGAAACATCCCGTATTGGTCCTAATGAAATTTATATCTCGCCGTTTGAATTGAAGGTCGAACATGGGGAAATTCAACAACCGCTCGAACCCATGATCCGGTTAGGGGCTTATTTGAATAATCGTGAGGGAAAAAAGAAGAGTATTATTGTCGTGAATTATTTCGGTAAAAAACTGATCGACGGACTTAATAAGATCGCTTCTGATCAAATAGGCGATTTTATGTTTTTAAATAGAAACGGCTACTGGATAAATGGGAGGAATCCGGATGAGGAATGGGGATTCATGTTCGAAGGGAAACAAGAAAGAACATTTCGTTATGCGTTCCCGGAGGAATGGCAGCGGATCAGCCAGGAAGATCGTGGGCAGTTTACAACTCCCAGCGGATTCTTTTCATTTGTAACGGTTTTCCCCTTTAAAGACGTACAGCTTAGTATTGATTCAAATAATGAGCGGTCTTTGTTCTCTAATCTTCCGACGGAAGATTCATATTATTGGAAATTGGTGGCGCATGTTCCACCTGCTGTTTTAGCGGATTGTTCACGTCCAATCTCCGCCCGGTTCCGGTTTGTTTTCTTAGTGATGACTGCGTCCTTGCTGGCCAGCTATATTTTTCTTGTATTGGCTCAATATTACCGCCAGCGCAATGTCAGTTTGGAACTTGAGAAATCCAAGACGGACCAGATCTTAAGTTACGGGGAAAAAGTCAGGATCATCACGAACCTCAATATGCTGATCGATTTTGTTATTAAGCAGGCGTCTTTGATCCTTGAATCAGAGCGCTGTTCTCTGATGCTTCTGGACGATGAGACAGGAGAGCTTTGCATTAGAGGAGCGATCGGCCTGAGGTATGACATTATCAGAAAAAGTAAGGTGACATTAGGAGAAGGGATCGCCGGGTTAGTCGCCGAAGAAGGGAAGCCTTTGTTGGTTGAGGTTATCGACGAAGATGAGCGTATTGCGAGAAAAAATTCTCCGTATTACAAAAGTAAATCGTTTTTAAGTGTGCCGATTAAACTTGATCATAAGCTGATCGGTGTTGTTAATGTTACGGATAAAGTCAATAAGAAAGACCCGACGTATACGGAGCTTGACCTGAAGATCCTTCTTGCGATCGTCCGGCAGGCGGCGGTTGCCATCGAGAATGCGCAGTTGTCAAAAGAGCTGAAGTATCTGACGATCACGGATCCTTTGACTCATCTTTACAATTACAGGCACTTAATGGAATGCCTAGCTTATGAGATCAAAAGGTTTAACCGCTTTGGCAGGCCTTTATGTTTGCTGATCATTGATGTTGATGAGTTTAAAGATTACAATGACACTTTCGGGCAGGCCGAAGGCAATATTCTGCTTAAAAAAGTCGGTGAAATACTAATGAAAAGCTTGCGCGAGGTGGATATTATATGCCGTTACGCGGGCGATGAATTTGTCGTGATCCTCTCAGACACGGATATCGACAAGGTTAAGAAAATCGCTGAGAAAATCCGCGAAGAGGTAGAAAAGGCCAGGTTTAAGTGGCCCATGACGGTCAGTATAGGGATCGCTAAAGGCTTTAAGGATATGCACCGCCATGGTCTTGTTTTAAAGGCGGATGCTGCTTTACATAAAGCGAAAAAAGAAGGAAAAAATAGAGTGTTTTGCCAGGATCAATAGGAATCATGGAGCGAATATATGATTGAATTTGAAGAAACCGGAAATTTTAAAAAACCGACGTATATCGCAAAAAAGAAAGACCTTAATCTGGCGCATCCCGAATCCCAAGAGATGTTTCGTCGTCTCGTGGAAAGAGGGCATGTCAGTATTTTTATAGCTGATGTCAGGGGGTATTTGTTTTATGTCAATCACGCTTTTGTTCTAACGCTTGGCTATGAAACCAAGGATGATGTTTTAGGGACCAATTTAGCGGACATAATCTTTAAAGACTTGGGAAAACGGGAAGAATTTTTAAAGAAATTAAATAAAACGGGATCTATTCGGGATTATGAGGTTGAAATTACCCGCAGTGATCATATGCAGATCATTTTGTCGGTTACGAGCAATCTTGTCGAGAGCGATACAGGAGAGGTTATTGGCATTGAGGGGATTATGCATAATGTTACTGAGAAACATCAGCTGGAAGAGGAATTGCTGATGGAGAAGCAAAAGTTGGAACAGCTTTTGGAATTTGATGAGGCCATTGGTCCCGTTAAAGATTTTGACGAATTGGTTGATTGTGTTGTTGAGCGAACGACGAAAATCTTGGAAGTAGTGAAGTGTTCGCTGATGGTCTTGGATGATGAAGCAGGCACATTATCGATTGCAGGCGCGCGGGGATTAGATGATCAAGTTGTCAAGGAGACGAGGGTCAAACCCGGGGAAACGATCGCCGGGGCGGTCGTTAAAGAAGGCCAGCCCTTGCTGGTAAGAAATATCGAATACGACCGGAAATTTCAAAGGGCGAATAGGCCTACTTACTTTGGGCGGTCATTTATGATCGTTCCGATCACATTAGGAGAGAGGGTTGTAGGGGTTATCAATGTTTCCGACAAGATACGGAATCAAGGATTGAAAAAGGGCGCAAAGTTGAATTATAAAGAGGCTTTTGGGGATGTCGATCTGCGGGTTCTTTGCGCGATTGCCCGTGAAGTTTCAGTGGCTTTTGAGAATGTTAAACTTTACAAAGAGTTGAGTTCTCTCGCGGTTACTGACCCATTGACCCACATTTTTAATTACCGCCAATTTTCCAAAAGCCTGGATTATGAAATCAAGAGGTGCCATCGCAACAATATTCCGCTTTGTATTATTATGATTGATATCGATGATTTTAAGCCGTATAATGACGCATTCGGACATCTCGAAGGGGATTTCTTGCTGAGAAATCTCAGTCAGATCTTCCGGGATCAGCTTAGAGAAGTGGATATTGTTTGCCGTTATGCCGGAGATGAATTCGCGATCATCTTACCCGAGACGGATATTGAAGGGGGGAAACGGGCAGCACAAAAAATTCTGAAAGCCGTAGAGCGATTTTCTTTTAGAAAGGAAGTGACCTTGAGCCTTGGTGTTGCCGGTTATGTTGCTGGAATCACGCAATATCGATTAATCCAAAATGCTGATAAGGCCTTATATCAGGCTAAGCAGGAGGGAAAAAACCGTATTTGTATTTCTCAATAAATAAGAAGTAAAGGGGACAGAGCCATGGCTCTGTCCCCCGATCTACTAGGCCTCAGCAAGGTGTATTGCTGAGATTTTTTTACACTCTAGAAAGTACAAAGAAAAATTTCATTTTTCTTTGCTGCTTGGAGATTTTTTTAGCAGTTTGGAAAGTGGTAACTTTCCAAGACTGTAAAACGCGAAGAGCGCAAAAAATCATTGAAAGACATCGCCGCAGACGATTTTCTCAAATAGATTATTATGATACTACCATTACCTAACCATATTCTTCATAGCTTGCTGCAGAAGCGGATTCTGGTTCTCGATGGCGCGATGGGAACCATGATCCAGCGCTATAAACTGGATGAGGCCGCTTATCGCGGCAGCCGCTTTAGGGATCACGAATGCGATCTTAAAGGGAACAATGATCTGCTTTCCTTAACGCAGCCTGAGATTATCGAGGAGATCCATTGCGCTTATCTTGAGGCTGGCGCCGATATTATCGAGACCAATACGTTTAATGCTAATTCTATCAGCATGGCGGATTATCAAATGAGCGGGTTAACCTATGACCTGAACTTAGCTTCTGCCAAAATCGCAAAGAAAGCGGCGAAAGCCTTTTCACTAAAAACGCCTGAACAAATGCGTTTTGTTGCCGGTTCTATCGGGCCGACAAACCGCATGGCATCTATGTCGCAAGATGTCAATGATCCCGGGGCGCGCGCCGTAACGTTTGAAAAACTTACCGAGGCTTATTTCCAGCAGATCCGCGGTCTCCTCGATGGAGGGGCGGACTTATTGCTCGTGGAGACGATTTTCGATACGCTCAATGCCAAGGCGGCATTTTATGCGATTGGTTCTTACTGTGATTCAGAGAGAAAGCCCATTCCGATTATGGTTTCCGGGACGATTACCGACGCGAGCGGGCGCACATTATCCGGGCAGACGACCGAGGCTTTTTGGGTTTCCGTCGCTCATGCGAATCCAATGAGCGTAGGTTTGAATTGTTCGCTTGGCGCCGAGGAGTTACGTCCCTATGTCGCCCAATTGTCAAAAATCGCGCCTTGTTATGTTAGCTGCCATCCTAATGCCGGATTGCCCAATGCTTTAGGGGAATATGATCAAAGCCCTTCGGAGATGACCCGGCGGATCAAAGAGATCGCTCAAAGCGGGTATTTGAATATTACTGGCGGGTGTTGCGGAACAACACCGGAACATATCAAAGCACTTGCCGAAACTGTTGCCGGTATTGACCCAAGGGAAATTCCGGAAGTGTCTTGGCGGACATCTTTCAGCGGATTAGAACCGTTGAACGTTACGAGCGTAACGAATTTTATCAATATCGGGGAGAGGACCAATGTGACGGGATCGAAAAAGTTCGAGCGGCTGATCCTCGAGGGGAACTATGATGAAGCCGTATCTGTCGCCCGCCAGCAAGTTGAAGCCGGCGCCCAGATTATCGACGTGAATATGGACGAGGCGATGCTTGATTCAAAAGCGGTGATGGTAAAATTCCTGAACTTAATCGCCGCGGAACCCGATATTGCCCGCGTGCCGGTCATGATCGATTCTTCAAAATGGTCGGTTATCGAGGCGGGACTGCAATGTGTCCAGGGTAAAGCGATCGTCAATTCTATTAGTTTGAAGGAAGGCAAGGAGGCCTTTTGTAAACAGGCCCGGGAGATCAAGCGCTATGGCGCGGCTGTTGTGGTCATGGCTTTTGATAAGAAGGGGCAGGCGGATACAAAAGAGCGCAAGGTTGAAATATGTAACCGGGCCTATGACATATTGACCGAAGAAGTCGGTTTTCCGTCGCGGGATATTATTTTTGATCCGAATATTTTTGCCGTCGCAACGGGCATCGAAGAGCACAATAATTATGCCCTGGATTACATCAAGGCGACAAAGGCCCTCAAAGAAGCTCATCCGTATTGTTTGATCAGCGGGGGAGTCAGTAATATTTCTTTTTCGTTTAGGGGAAACAATAAAGTGCGCGAGGCCATGCATTCGGCATTTCTTTTTCATGCGATTGCGGCCGGAATGGATATGGGCATTGTCAACGCGGGGATGATCACAGTCTATGATGATATTTCTAAAGAACTCTTGGAGCTCATCGAAGATGTTCTCTTCAATCGCAGAGAAGATGCCACCGAGCGGTTGGTAGCTCATGCCCAAACGGTGGATTCCAGGGGAGCGAAGATCGTCGAGGATCGCCAATGGCGAGAGCAACCCGTGGACGGCCGGCTGTCGCATGCCATGGTCAAGGGGATTGTTGATTGTATTGATGAGGACGTCGAAGAAGCGCGTAAGGTTGTCAAGCGGCCGCTTGATGTTATTGAAGGCCCGCTGATGGACGGAATGAACAAGGTTGGCGACCTCTTCGGGTCGGGTAAAATGTTCTTGCCTCAGGTTGTAAAAAGCGCGCGCGTGATGAAAAAAGCGGTCGCCTATTTACAGCCGTTTATTGAAAAAGAGGAAACGGGCGCACGAAAAAATGCTGGGAAGATCTTGATGGCAACGGTCAAGGGGGACGTGCATGATATCGGCAAGAATATTGTCGGCGTTGTCTTGGCGTGTAATAATTTTGAGATCATTGACCTGGGGGTTATGGTGTCGTGTGAGAAAATCCTTGAGGTGGCCCGTCAAGAGAATGTCGACATGATTGGGTTAAGCGGATTGATCACGCCGTCATTAGATGAAATGGTCCATGTGGCCAGCGAAATGGAGAGCGAGGACTTTGACATTCCGCTTTTGATCGGCGGGGCGACGACTTCGGCGAATCATGCGGCTGTTAAAATTGTACCGGCTTATCATGGACCGGTTGTGTATTTAAAGGATGCTTCATGCAGTGTCGGGGTTTGCCGCAGTCTGATGGATCAGGAATCGCGGGCAGCACTGATTGAAAAAGTCGCCGGGGAATACGCCCGCCTGCGCAGTGAATATGAAAACCGGCAATCGGCCAGGCGTTACGTGACGATCAGCGAGGCGCGAAAGAAGGGGATGAAGACCGACTGGGCGAAGGCCTTGATCACAAAGCCGTCTTTTTCAGGGGTCAAGATTTTTGAAGATTTTGATCTCGAAAATATCCGCCAGCGTATCGACTGGTCGCCCTTCTTTCTGACGTGGGAACTCAAGGGCAAGTATCCTAATATTTTCAATGACGCGAAGATCGGCGAAGAAGCAAAAAAGTTATTTGATGACGCGCAGACGATGCTTCAGGAGATCATCGATCAAAAACTATTAACGGCCAAAGCCGCTTTAGGGTTCTTCCCGGTTAACAGCGTCGGTGATGATATTGAGGTTTATACGGATGACGGGCGCAAAGAAATACGAATAGTTTTTCATACATTAAGGCAGCAAGTAGCGAAGGCCGATAATAAACCTTACTATGCCTTGGCCGACTTTATCGCGCCTAAGGGTACGGGCGTTTGCGATTATTTCGGGGGATTTGCCGTTACCGCCGGCATTGGCTTAAAAGACCTGGTCGAAAGGTACAAAAAGGATCACGATGATTACAAATGTATTTTGGCGACGGCTTTAGCGGACCGCTTGGTCGAGGCTTTCGCCGAGAGGATGCATGAACTCGTGCGCAAGCAGTATTGGGGATATGCACCCGACGAGGAATTGGATGAAGAGGCGTTTATTCAATGCCGTTATCGCGGCATCCGGCCCGCTCCGGGATATCCGGCTTGTCCGGACCATACGGAAAAGTCGCAGCTCTTTGATCTGCTCGACGTTCAAAAGAATACGGGGATCACGTTGACGGAGAGTTATGCGATGATGCCGGCTTCTTCCGTAAGCGGAATTTATTTTGCCCACCCGGATTCAAAATATTTCTGGCTGGGAGATATTTGTCGGGACCAGGTTGAGGACTATGCGGCACGCAAGGGGATGGCGGTTAAGGAAGTTGAAAAGTGGTTGAGCCCGTATCTAGGGTATAAAATTTAAAGGTAATCCCCTCCGGCACGTTGTGCCTTCGGGGACGGCTAAATGTACCAATTTATGACGATGAGCGCTTCACTAAGAAATAAAAGTAAAAACGAAAGCGCGAAATCGCGCTCGGAGTGGAACGGAGAGTGTCACTTTGTTCCATAAATTGAACATTCGCCGTAATCGTAAGAAATAGACGAGATTCGCGACTAAAAGATAGAAGTGCTCATTAATCTGTAGTAACATACTGGTTCGCGCGGAGTATCTACAAAAAGGATACACTTATGGAACTTCAGGGAAATTTTCTTGATTATTTTATCGTTTTCTGGGCCGGGGTTTTGGTAAGTTTCACGCCTTGCGTCTATCCGGTGATGCCGTTGACGGCAAGTTTTATTGCCGGGATTAACACCAAGGGCACGAAATGGATGGGATTTATTATTTCGTTGATCTATGTTTTCGGGCTTGCACTGACCTATTGTGCTTTAGCTGTCTTTGCGGCGCTGACAGGAAAAATTTTCGGGCAGATACAAAACAATCCCGTTATTTTTATCGGCATAGCCAATATCCTCATATTTTTCGGATTAGTGATGTTTGATGTGATCCGCTTGCCGAATTTCGGGATGAACGTTTCGAACAAGATCAAGATCAAGAACATCTGGACGGTTGTTTTATTCGGGATGGCATCCGGCCTAGCGGTTGGGGCATGCACGGCGCCGATGCTCGGAGTACTGCTTATGTATGTCGCGTCAAAACAGAATATTCTCCATGGGGTGAGCCTGATATTCGTATTTTCTTACGGTGTCGGCGCATCATTAATCCTTGTCGGGACGTTTAGCGGGATTTTGGGAAATTTACCAAAATCCGGAGCATGGCTTATCCGGGTGAAACAATTTTGCGGCCTGGTCCTTATGATTGCCGCTGAATATTTTCTAATCAAAGCAGGAATGTTGTTGCTTTAAATAAGAGGGGGATTCTTATGAGGAACATGACTATCGTTGTATTCATTGCTTTAGCAGCGTTGTTTTTTAATCCGCCGCAGGTTTCAGGGCAAATTTTCTTTATGGGAAATCCGAATGTCGGGAAAGAGGCTGAGGACTTTACGCTCAAAAACCTTGATGGCATGGAAGTCAGTTTCAGTGAATTGCGCGAGGGCAAGAGGGCGATCATATTTTTTTGGGCGACATGGTGTCCGCATTGCCGCGAGGCTTTAGCCGCTTTGGGTGAGAAAAAACAGGAGATAGAAGACCAGGATATTAAGGTTGTATTAGTGGATGTCGGAGAAACCAAAGAGGTTGTTAGTAAATATTTCGAGAAAAACGGCATTGACATGGATGTTTTTCTTGATGAAAAGACTGCAGTCTCTAGCATTTACGGAGTGATCGGGATACCGACGTATTATTTTATCGGTGAAGACGGGGTCGTTAGGAAGGTTCAAAACAGTATTCCCGAAGATCTGGATAATGTTTTTTACGGAGCTTAAAAAAGATAATCTAAAACAGTTTAAGCTTAAAGGGCCGGCAATTTTGCCGGCCTTTTTTGCTCCCTATGAAAATAGTGCCCCTAGGGGCACTATTTTAATGAACTTGTTAGTGTTGAGTTACTGCTACTGGTGAAAGCATCCCAACGAATTCGTTTATTAATAGATATTTGCTGCTAGTAGCAGATATTTTATGAAACCAGTTATTGTTAAGTTCATACTGCGAACAGCACGATTTTAACGATATTTTAACGATATTTTCTTGTTGTAATATCCAGATTTAAAGCGCAGAATAATGTTATGAATAAGGACATTTCTTTCCTATTTATGTTACTTGTGTTGGCAGTAAGCAGGGTTGCGTTGGCTGAACCGGAAGACTTTTATGTCCGCCAGAGGGAGCAGATGGTCTATGAGCAGATCAAGATGCGGGGGGTTTCTGATGAAAAAGTTTTAGGGGCGATGCGGTATGTTGCGCGGCATCTTTTTGTTCCGCCCGCCCGCCGTTCTGCCGCCTATGAAGATCACCCGCTAGCCATCGGATATGGACAGACGATCTCTCAACCCTACATTGTTGCCTACATGAGTGAGGCGGCTTTATTAGGCCCGGGAGATAAAGTGCTCGAGATCGGGACCGGCTCCGGATACCAGGCGGCTATTTTAGCGCAGATCGTCGAGGAAGTTTACACGATCGAGATTGTGCGGCCGCTTGCTGAAGAGGCGAAAAAGAGGCTAAAGGACATGGGCTACACAAATATTTTCTTCCGGCATGGGGACGGGTATAAGGGGTGGCCGCAAGAGGCCCCTTTTGACGCGATCGTTGTCACGGCAGCGCCGGATACCGTACCGCAGGTATTGGTCGATCAGCTAAAGACCGGTGGGCGAATGGTCATTCCCGTCGGCTCGTTCTACCAGGAGCTGTATCGTGTTACGAAAACCAAAGAGGGAATCAAAAAAGAAACATTACTGCCTGTCCGTTTTGTCCCGATGGTCCATGGAGAGAAGGCGAAATAGATTTCTAAAAATTCCAATTTGCTTCATAACCTAACTGTCATCAATTGAGATGTTTTAAGCGGATTGAATGGTTTGGATCGCCGGAAAACTTCCCACTTCTTACTTCGTATTTCTCACTTCTGCCAGTATCTTATCGGTGGGGCTGGCCTTATTAAGACAATAAAAATGGAGGCCGGGGGCGCCTCCGTCGAGAAGTTGGCGGCATTGGCGGATAGCAAATTGAATGCCCGCTTCGAGGGTTGCTTGCTTATCTTCCTGGATGGGCTCAAAGATCTCTTTGATCTCGTTGGTGATGGTTGTTCCGCAGAGACCGCAGAATTTCACAAGACTTTGGTAGTTGGTGACCGGAAGGATTCCCGGAATAACGCGGGCGGTTACACCGAGGTTGCTTAACCGGCCGACGTAATCAAAATATTCTTTATTATCAAAAAATAATTGGGTAATGACAAAGTCAGCGCCATGATCGATTTTCTGTTTTAGATACCGAGCATCCATGTCTTTATCGGGGCAGAGGACGTGGCCTTCGGGAAACCCGGCTACCCCAACGCTGAAATAATCATCGAAACGCTCGCGCGCGAAGGCGCAAAGCTCACTCGAATATTTAAAGTTTTCTTCACCCGGCTGCCAGTCAGGATTATCTAAAGGAGGATCACCGCGCAGGGCGAGGATATTCTTGATATCGCGGGACTTGATGTCGTCCAAAATATTTTTTATCTCGTCTTTGGTATGAAGCACGCAAGTCAGGTGGGCTAAGCCGATGATCCCATGGGTTTTCTGGATATGCTCAACAACATCAAGGGTCTTGCCGCGGTTTCCGCCGCCGGCGCCATAGGTGCAGGAAATAAAATCCGGCTTTAGGGCGGCTAATTGCTCGATCGTTGCCAAAAGATTAGCAAATCCTTTATCTGTTTTGGGAGGGAATAATTCAAATGAACAGGTCTGTTTTTTGCTGCTGAAGATTTCGCTTATTTTTTCCATTAATAGTAGATATGCTTTGGCGAATTTGTTAATATGTTTATGCCTTATCATATGGGCTAAAGACAAACTTATCAAATAATTTTACAATAAAATTCGATTATGGGCATTGTTCTCATTACAGGTTCATCCGGATTAATTGGTTCACAAGCAGCGCGCTATTTTGCCGGCAAGGGATACAAAATCGTCGGTATCGATAATAATATGCGCGCCTATTTTTTCGGCCCGGAGGCCTCAACAGTATGGAATAAAGAGGACCTCGAGAAGGAGATCAAGGATTACATTCATAAGAACTTGGATATCCGTGACGTCGAGGCCTTGCGCAAGCTCTTTGAGGAATACAGCAATGATATTAAGCTGATCATTCATACGGCGGCGCAACCGTCGCACGACTGGGCCGCGCGCGAGCCGTTAACCGATTTCGGGATCAATGCCAACGGCACGTTGAATCTACTCGAGATGACACGCGCCTTTTGCCCCGAGGCCGTTTTTATTTTCACCAGTACCAATAAGGTTTATGGTGATCTTCCTAATTTCTTACCCTTAGAGGAACAGGAAACCCGATGGGAACTGCCCCACGATCATCCCTTTTATGCGGGGATCGATGAAACCATGAGCATTGACCAATCCAAGCATTCCCTGTTCGGCGCTTCAAAGGTTGCGGGTGATGTTCTTGTTCAGGAATACGGCCGGTATTTTAATATGAAAACAGTCTGTTTCCGGGGAGGATGCCTGACCGGGCCTAATCACTCTGGGGCGGCGCTTCATGGATTTTTAGCGTATTTGATGAAATGCTGCGTGACCGGGGAGGAATACACGGTTTTTGGATACAAGGGCAAACAAGTGCGGGATAATATCCATAGCTTTGATCTGATCACGGCTTTTGATGCGTTCTTTGAAAGCCCGCGCAGCGCTGAAGTGTACAATATGGGCGGCGGCCGGCAAAACAGCTGTTCGATGTTAGAGGCGATCAATGCTTGCGAGAAGATATCGGGGAAGAAAATAAACCAGACCTACTCGCAGACAAACCGCAGCGGCGATCATATCTGGTACATCAGCCATTTAGGGAAATTCCAATCCCATTATCCCGGCTGGCAGCAAAAGTATGGCCTGCAGGATACGCTTCAGCAAATCTATGAGAATAATGTCGAGCGGTGGCAGGCGGCGGGAAAATAAATGGGGAGTAGAAGCACGATTCTAAATGGCCAATTAAGTCTTGGGACGAAGGATCTTATTGTGCGAGACCCTTCGACTCGCCCTTCGGCCCTTCGATTTCACTCAGGGCCGAACACTGAGCGAAGTCGAATGTGTTCGGACTCGCTCAGGGTGAACCCCTGACCAGAAAAACTTCCCAGGGACTCATTTAAATAGATTGTACTTCAAGACGCATCTGATGGCGCTAATGCCGTCTTTCCATCCGATTTTCTTTCCTTGATGGTAAGTCCGTCCGCTGTAGGAGATCCCGATTTCAAAAATGCTGCAGTTCAGTTTGGATATTTTAGCCGTTAATTCCGGTTCAATACCGAATCTATTTTCTTTCAGATCGATTTTCTCGATAATTTCCCTTTTGAATGCTTTGTAGCAGCATTCCATGTCCGTTAGGTTGACATTTGTGAGCATGTTTGAAAGCAATGTGATAAATTTATTTCCGACCATATGCCAAAAATAAAGGACGCGATGCTCGCCGCCCCCGATAAATCTTGATCCGTAGACCACGTCGGCCCTGTTTTC
The DNA here is from genome assembly GCA_023136835.1 of Candidatus Omnitrophota bacterium. Taxonomy (GTDB): domain Bacteria; phylum Omnitrophota; class Gorgyraeia; order Zapsychrales; family Zapsychraceae; genus 2-02-FULL-52-10. The sequence goes on from JAGLQN010000046.1 coordinate 18,820, forward strand.
TAAAATAGGCTTCAGCAACCGGGAATATTCTTGCGGGTCATACTCTAAGTCCGCATCTTGTATGAGAATAATATCGCCGGAAGCTTCTTTGAAACCGGCGCGTAAAGCCGCGCCTTTCCCGAGGTTTTCCTCGTGATAAATCACTTTTGTCACGTTCGGCTCAATCGCGCTTTTTAATATTTCTTTTGTTCCATCCGTAGAGCAATCATCAATGACAATAATTTCCTTCTTGGGGATGGGCGAGGCTTTTACTTTTTCTATTATCTCCTTAATGTAAGCTTCTTCGTTAAAACAGGGGATAATGACGGATAAAAGCGGATTATGAGTATTGTTCATAGGTTTAACTCTGCGGTCGGATGGTTGTTCGTTTTTGTAATAAAAATTAATGCCTAGACCCTGCAACGGGACGCTTGAGAAGCTATTGATGCCAATTGTATGTCAAATTTGAAAAGATGTAAAGGATAATCAGAACGATGTTCATTTTTCGCCTTGACATACGATAGAAAATTCTCTATATTGTCGTATATCAATATTAACAGTGCGTTACATGCCTAATAAAAAAAGGGGGATGTTATGTTAGCGGCCTGTCTATTAATTGTTGGAATTTTTTCAAGACTTATTGTCCATTCCTGGAATTTTACGCCGGTGATCGCGCTTGCCTTATTCGGCGGCGTATATTTAAAGAAGAAACAGGCGATCATCCTGCCACTGATTTTATTTGCCGTGACCGATTTGATTTTAGGGTTTCATCAGGTGATGTTTTTTACATGGGGCAGTATTATTGTGATCGCGGCGATGGGCCTCTGGGTTCAAAAGAATAAGAGCCTTACGACGGTTTTAGGCGGCGGATTAGTTTCAGCTGTTCTTTTCTTTATCGTCACGAATTTCGGTGTTTGGCTGGTTTCGGGGATGTATCCGCTTACCTTAGCCGGCTTATCGGAATGTTTTGTTTTAGCCGTGCCGTTCTTTAGAGGCACGCTTTTGGGCACGTTTGTTTATGGAGCGGTTCTCTTCGGCATGTATGAAATTATTGCCGTCAGGATCAAAAGCACACGTTTTAGCCACGTTCTTTGAACTCAAATTTTGTTTCGCGATAGCGAAGCAAAATTTAGCCTCCATAATTCTTGTTAAGAAGGTGGGGGTTCATCCTCATTACGATTATTTGTATTAAGAAAAATGAGGATAAATCAAATTTCTCTATATCGGTTCTCGTTCTGCTTCGCTAAAATGTTTTCACTTTTAGCTTCGCGGGAACGGGATTAAATGGGAATCCGGGGAAAGTCCGGAGCGGTCCCGCCGCTGTGATTGGGGAGTTGAACTTTTGTTTCACTATCCCATAAGTCAGAAAACGGCCGGTGTAGTTTTTCAATGATTGTCGCGCGAGACGGCAAGATTGAGCATATACTTTAGGAATGAATAACGGGTAAACTCCTAGCTGAAATATTTTCGGTTAGGAGTTTTTTAATGAGCGTGTAACTTGTGGAGCAAAAGCGAACACCAGTTGCTGTGCGAATTAATCCCGTTACCTGAGCGTAGCGAAGATTACAGGATCTGAAATAAATCTGTGTCGCTTACGTTTAGGTTTTAAGGAAGGGTAATAAAATGAAAAAATTTATCTTTAGAGTTTTTTTTGCGTTTGTATTAGTGGCGATCAGTGTCGCAAATGTCTTCGCTGATATCGCGACCGAACTCGATACGGTGGTTGTTACCGCAACGCGTATCGCGCAGCACAACTACAAGATCGCCGGAAATGTTACGGTGATCACGAAGGAGGAGATCGAGGCTTCTAACGCTCAAAGCGTTCCTGATATTCTCAAAGAGGCACTGGGGATCCATATTTTTGATAAGAACACAGCAAAGACCGCCGTTGTCGATATGCGCGGATTCGGCGATTCCGCAACAAGTAATGTTTTGGTATTGGTCAATGACCGCAAGATCAACGCGGTTGATATTTCAGGCGCTGATCTTATTCAAGTCCCGATCGAGGCTGTTGAAAGGATTGAGATTGTCCGCGGGGCCGGGTCCGTTCTTTATGGGGATAATGCCGTCGGAGGAGTTATTAATATCATCACGAAGAAGGGGGCAGGCGAATTCTCCGGGAGATTGGGTGGCGTTTACGGCAGTTATGATACCCGAGGCACTGACATGGAAGTCTCAGGTGAGAAAAATGATGTTTCCTATTTTTTCTATGCCAAATATTTTGACCAACGCGGGTTTCGGCAAAATAGTGATGTCTTAAACAATGATTTCAGTACGCGTCTAGGTTATGAATTCTCGGATAAGATATCCATGGATTTTAATTTCGGCTGGCATGAAGACCGGTATGGGTTGCCGGGCGGATTGAACGCTTCTGAATTAGAATCGTTGGGACGAAGGGAATCTGCCGATGGACAGAATTACGCGACGACAAAAGATAAATATTTCAATTTATCTTTCGATGTCAATCCCTGGCCCGAGGATGTTTATTTTGGAGATTTTGTTATCGATCTCTATTATCGGGACAGGGATGTGTTTGACGATTTCTTTGGTTCGCAAACAGACCGGACTACGGACACTAAAGGAATTAACGCCAAATATATTTTCGATCATACGATCTTCGACAAAGAAGTTAATTTTGTGACGGGGATCGATTGTTATGATCATGAAAATGACATTATCGGTAGGGGAAGCAACGCGGTCGACCTGACGATCTCAAAGACTGAATTCGGCATCTATGGTTTTGCGCAATACGAATTGATGAAGAATGTCTTTGTCAACGGGGGAACACGCTATCATAAGGCGGATTATGCCTTTAGCCAGAGGGATGTGGCTATGGATGAAAAGCAAAGCCCTGATGAATCTGTGTCAATGGTCGGGATGAAATATGAATACGGCAAGGGATCGAACGCCCATTTCAACGTCCAGCAGACATTCCGTTTTTTAGCGACAGATGAGTGGTACAGTTCTTCGAATTTTCCTGCTTGGGGGATCACTCCTAATTTGAATACGGACCTTAAGCAGCAGACGGGCATCCAATATGAAATAGGCGTTAAGCATAATTTCGATGATAAAGTGATTGTTAATGTCACGCCTTATTGGATCGATTTAAAGGATGAGATCTTTTTTGATCCCGTCAAATTCGTCAACACCAATTATGATAAAACCCGTCGCGTCGGGGTGGAGATCGGCGAGCAGACGGATCTTTTGAAGTTCTTTGATGTGGGATTTCTTGATAAGTGGGAGTTTTTCGCCAATTACACGTATCAAAATCCGCAATTCCGGGATGGTGCTAATGACGGCAAGGATATTCCGATCGTCCCAAGGCATCAAGCAAGTGCCGGCATGATCACGGGATTTCTCAAAAATTATCATCTCACATTAATGGGAAGGTATGTCGGATCACGGTTTGCCATTAATGACACACTCAACGTGACCGCTCCCATAAAACCTTACTTTGTATTGGATGGGAAAATCGCTTACAAAAGGGATGAGATGGAAGTTTACTTGGCGATCAACAATATGCTCGATAAAAAGTATTTTGCCTATGTTGCCAAATCAGCCTTCAGCAGTGCCAAGGATTACTACCCGGCACCTGAAGCAAACTATACTTTTGGGGTGAATGTAAAGTTTTAATACATGAAAAATCTGATATCTTAGGGAGAAGGATAGTCCTTCTCCCT
>JAGLQN010000460.1 GCA_023136835.1 Candidatus Omnitrophota bacterium
AGAATAGGCCAATAAGGATTTAATATCTTCGGGAATCGGGGTTGTTTTAAAATTTTCGTTCAGACTGACAAGGGTGACTTCGGCTTTCAGGATGAGGCATCCCGTTTTTTTGTCATGAATTTCTTGTTCAAATACGAGCCGGGCGGCTGTCGTTTTAATCAGTTTAGCGTCACAAAGAATTGTATCCCCATAACGGGCAGGGCTTTCATAGCTGATACTGCATTGACGCACCGCGTAAAGGAATTTCTTTTGGCGGAAGATCTCAAGATCAAGCCCCCGCTTTTCAAGAAATTCCGTGCGGGCTTCTTCCAGATAATTTAGATATCTGCCGTAATAGACTACTCCTCCGGCATCGGTATCATGATAATAGATCTGCTTTTCCATGAAAAAGTCTTTGTTCCGCTTGTGTTTGCTGCACTGGCTTTCCTTAAACCAAATTATGGAAACCGGCACTGCACTAGTTTTTCCTGAATCCAGATTAAGCCAGCGCGGTACTAGTTTCCACAGAAATATTTAGGAAAACTAGTGCTGCTCTATACTAGAAAAACCTTTAATTGAGTGAACTTCACCATGTATGTTTCTATCACCTGTTCCGGTTGATGTCAAGGATTAGGGAAAAGTTTCTCATTTATTACTTGCAGGGGCTAATTTCTGATGTTAATTTAATAATATATTGTGGATATTTGTTCTTGACGAGGAACAATCGCGAAATGGTTTAAATACCAGGAGATGAATATGAGTGCCAAAGATTCAGACTATAACACATTAGAAGATAATGATATGCGCTATTTTCCACGCTGGGAAGTTAATGATCCCGTTCTATGCAATTTAGACGGAGAAAACGAACCATTTGAAGGCCGAACAAAGGATATTAGTTGTGCTGGGGCTTGTATTACGGGTGCCGGCAATGTTTCCCCGTATCAAAAGGTTAAGGTCGTTATTGATATAGCTCAAGGTGTAAAGGTCAAGCTAAATGCCCATATTCTCTGGGTGAAGATCGAAAATAACCAGTCGCAAATGGGGGTTACTTTCTATGATACTCCTGATGACGTCCAGAATTTGATTCTTCAACATGCCTACGAAGTAGATCGCGAAAAATTTTTAGAGCAATTATACAAGGGCTGGGAAAATCCCTGATCCTCAGTTAATAAATATTTTCCTTCCGTCCGCCTCTTCTTTAACCGCCATATTTGAGATCCGCACATATTTTTCAAGACTGATATTTTCCGCCCTAAGTTTCGGGTCAATATCTGATATTTTAAGCAGTTCCCTGGCCTTTTCTTTGTGAACGATCGTTGACAAGGCATTCTCAATCATTTTCCGGCGCTGTCCAAAACACGAGCGGATAATTCTAAAGAGACATTTTTCATCTTGGGCTTTGTGCCGAGGGCTTTTTAACGGCTCGAGTTTAAGAAAACAGGATTGAACTTTGGGAACCGGTTGGAATGATGAGTTCTTTATCTTGAACAATATTTTCGTGTCGGCGTAATACTGAACGAAACAGCTAAATGAACCGTAGCTTTTGCTGTTGGGTCGCGCGTTGATTCTCTGACCATATTCGAGCTGGACGGTCATATAAAACGCGCGGAATTTCTCCCGGCAATCAAGAACTTTTTCAATGATGGGAGTCGCGATATTGTATGGCAAGTTGCCGATGATTTTTATGTTATCCGGCAACTCATCAAAGGAATATTTTAGGATGTCCGCATGGATAATGCTGACATTTGTGTTCTTGAAAGTCTCACTTAATTGCGCGGCAAGATGATCATCTTTTTCGACGGCAATGACTTTTTGCGAGCACTCAGAAAATGAATGAGTTAAGGCTCCTTTTCCCGGTCCGATCTCCAAAACAGTGCCTGTTGGTTTTAAATCACAGGATGCTATGATGCGTTCAACAATATTGGGGTTGATCAAGAAATTTTGTCCAAGTGATCTTTTAGGGAAGAATTGGCCGCGTTTGTTCATAAAGTTAGTTGGGCCGCGAGTTTGATGGCGGCACACATCGAGGAAGGGTCTGCTTTGCGCTTCCCGGCAATATTGAAAGCCGTGCCGTGAGCCGGAGATGTCCGGATAAAAGGCAGTCCTATTGTTAAATTAACAAGCTCCCTAAAACATAATGTTTTAACGGGGATGAGTCCTTGGTCGTGAAACATCGCGACGATCGCATCATAATGGCGGGCGATATCGGGTGAAAACAAGGTATCAGCAGCAAAGGGGCCCTGAATATTCATTTTATGACGCTTGGCTTTTTTGATTGCCGGGATAACCTTTGTGATTTCCTCTCTCCCGATCATTCCTCCCTCTCCGGCATGAGGGTTGACCCCGCAGACACCGATAACAGGTTTTTTGATCTTAAAAATGTCACGAAGAGCCCTGTGGGTTAAATCAATCGTCGCATAGATGTTGGCTACGCTTGCGGCTTTACTGACTTGATTAAGCGGGATATGCCGGGTAACGATAATAGTACGCACTTTACCGGCGACAAACATCATGCCGACATTTTTTACACCAAAAGCATCGGCCAGAAATTCTGTATGTCCTTGAAAGGATGGCAGGATACGGCCTATCGGCTCCTTGGAAAGCGGCGCTGTAACAAGGCCCGTGATCTCCTTTTTTTTGAGAAAGTCAACACCTTTTTGGAGGGCGCTTAATGAGGCTTTGGCACTGGCAAGATTAGGTTTTCCTATTTGCCATTGCTTAGGGGTAATGTTTTTGAGATCGACAAATGAGCAATTTGCATAATCTTGCCGGCAGTATTTTCGGTAAACCCAATGATCGCCGATCAATTTAAATGGGCCGAGCTTACGGATCGCAGGCTTAGCGAGCGCTTTGGCAACGACTTCCGGACCTATGCCGGCAGGATCCCCCAAAGTTATACCGATACACCTATTCTTTTTTTGCATGCTTATCGTCTTTTGATCTGTTGATAGTATTTACACTGCGCGCAGCCGGATCATTTAATCTCAATATAGGCTTTGCTTTTCAATTCTTCGAGCCAACTGATAAAACGGTCTTTAAATTTTTCTTTATATAGCAGGCTGTGGACTGTTTCCTTGACATCCTCGAGATTGGGGATCTTGGCAGGAGTTTTTCCGATAAGCTTGAAAATGTAGACGCCGCTCTCTGTTTCTACTAAGGAGGATACTTCGTCCATTTCTAAATTAAAGATCGTTTTCTCAATAAGGGGTAACAGCTGGCCTTGTTCTACGATACCGACGGATGGGGCTTCTGAGAATTTCTCGGAGACTTCCTTAAAATCTTCCCCCTCTTGAATTTGTGCTAAAGCATCATTCGCCTTTAGTGATGCGGCAGATTGATCATCCGTGTAAGCGATAAAAATGGATTGAAGGTTTACGCGCTCTTTTTGGCCGAATTGATCTTTGTTGTTCTCGTAATAGTCGGTAACTTCCTGGGGGTTAATATAAATTTTAGACTTTACCTCATGGTCGACGATAAATTGTATCTTCATTTCATCGCGGATCTTGTTCCTTAGATCAGTAAGAGTGGCGCCGGTCTTAACGAGGGCATTGACGAAATTTTGTTCTGATCCATATCTCTCTTTAAGTCCGGCAATACGTTCATCCACTAATTCTTCACGGACTTCCAGGCTGATCTTGTTAGCGTTACTCAATATAAGTCTATCCTCAATAAGCTTATTGATCCCGTTCTCTTCCATGTCAGCCATGACATCTTGGATCTGGCTCTCGCTCATTCCCTCGGCGACCAAACCGGCATATGTTGATTGCGCGTAGTCTTTGAGGTCCTTAAGAGTAATCAGCTCATCGTTGACCACGGCAATGATGGCATCCTCAACCGCCAAGCTTAAAGAAGGGCAGCCAAAGGTGAAGGCCGTTACTAAACAGGTTGTCGTTGCCCATCGCGCTAGAAACGTCATATTATTTTTCCTCTTGTTGTGTGTTTTCCGATTTCTTGAGCTGTTCAATAGATTCCTTTAAAAGCCGGCAATAAAGATCAAACCCGACGGCCGAAATGCTGCCGCTTTGCTCTTCCCCAAGGAGATTCCCGGCTCCGCGTATTTGCAGGTCTTCAAAAGCGATCTGAAACCCTGAACCCAGGCCATTGTATTTTTCGATGGCCGCAACGCGTGATCTGGCTTGGGTTGACAGCATTCGTTTTGGCGGAACGATAAAATAGGAGTATGCCTGCTTATCGAACCGGCCAACACGTCCACGCAGCTGGTGAAGGTCGGATAAGCCGAAATGGTCGGCCCTATTGACGATTAACGTATTGGCATTGGGAATATCAATGCCGGATTCAACAATAGTCGTGCATACAAGGACATCAACTTCCCCTTTCAAGAAGTGAAGCATAATTTTCTCCAGAAGTTTCGGGGACATTTGTCCGTGTGCAACGGCAACACGGGCTCCTTTGACCAGCCTTTCTACTATTTTAGCAATTTGTTCGATATCTTCAACCCGATTATGAAGGAAAAAGATTTGCCCCTTTCGCTTAATTTCTCTCTGAATAGCCTTTTTGATGAGGCCTTCATTGAACGTGACAACCTGTGTTTCGATAGGAATACGGTTTTGTGGCGGTGTGGAGATGATCGACATGTCCTTTGCTCCCGTAAGGGCCATGTGCAAAGTACGCGGGATCGGTGTAGCGGTCAGTGTCAGGACATCCGCGAGCAGGCGAAAGTGCTTTAACCGCTCCTTTGATTTAACACCAAAGCGCTGCTCTTCATCGATAATGATCAATCCCAGGTCCTTAAAAGCAATATCCTTTGATAATAAACGGTGAGTGCCGATAACGACATCAACTTTTCCTTCGATCAATTCTTTGATGATCTGTGTTTGCTCGTGTTTCGTGCGTAAACGGCTGAGCATGGCGACATTAACGGGAAACTTTTCCAGGCGCATGGAAAAATTATAATAATGCTGTTCTGCAAGAAGCGTGGTTGGAACCAAAATCGCGACTTGCTTGTTATCCATAATGGCCTTAAAGGCGGCTCGCATAGCGACTTCTGTTTTACCGTAACCGACGTCCCCGCATAAAAGCCGGTCCATCGGCTGATGCGATTCCATGTCCTTTTTGGCATCTTGTGTGGCCTTGATCTGATCGGGAGTATCTTTAAATGGGAAAGAACTTTCAAATTCTTTCTGCCATTGACAATCCTTAGCATAGCTATGGCCTTTAAGGCTTGCCCTGAGAGCTTGTGTGTGGAGAAGTTCGGCGGCGGTTTGCCGCAGACGCTTCTGGATCTGCCGGCGGACGCGGTTCCATTCTTTGCTTCCGAGTTTATAGAGTCGCGGAGGGCGTTTTTGAAAACTTACGTATTTCTGGACCAAGCGGATGTCATGTGTTGGGACAAATAACCGGTCGCCGCCCTGATATTCAATGGCCAAATGGGACTTAACTTCATCAGCAACGAGGATGTTCTTGATTCCGAGAAATTTTCCGATACCGTGGCTGTTATGGACAACATAATCTCCCTTTTGGATCTCGATAAAATGGTTTAAGGGGATGTCCGTACTAAAAACATCCTTTTTATGAACGGTGTTAGGCAGGATGATGATAATTTTATGCTGCCAGATCGACTTTCCGGTTTTTATGTTAATACTGGCGATCGCGCGGATGGTTTCATCATCGAAATCAATACGGACGGGGCCGTCAAATCCAACCGGGTAGACATCCAGGATGCCTCCTCTTTGGCTGAACTCACCTTCCCTGGTGGATTTTTTAACTTTCTGATAGCGAAAAGCTACGAGATTATTGAGGACACAATCGAGGTTGATCTTCTGTTCGACAAAAAGCTCTAAGGACTTAAACATTGCATATGACAAGAATTATCTATTTGGTTATCGGCTATTTTTTCTTATTGCCCATATTTTCCCATGCTAAAACAAGCGGTGAGGCGATAAAAATTGTTGAATAGGTTCCGGAGACAAAACCAATGATCAAGCACAAGGCAAATGTGTTGAGAACCTCTCCTCCACGGAAAAATAATGTAATAACGACCAGCAGGGTCGTGATTGTCGTGAGAATGGTCCTTCCGATGGTCTGATTAATGCTCATGTTGATAATCTCGGCAAGGCTGTGTTTACCGCGTTTGGCCAGGTTCTCACGGACACGGTTGTAAATAATGATCGTATCGTTAATGGAATAACCGGCGATGGTCAGAAGAGCGGTCACGACCAATAGATCGATCTGGCGGCCAAGGATGAGAATGATTCCGAGTGTAACAATAACGTCATGCAGAAGCGCGATAACACCGGCGGCGCCGAAATCAAAATGCTTGAACCGGAATCCGATGTAGATCAAGATCCCGCCCAAAGCAAAGATAATCGCCAGTATGGCAGCTTTGCGCAAGGCTTTTCCGACAACAGGGCCGACTTTCTCAATACGCAGGATCTCAAAAGGATTATACGAGAAATTCTTTTTGAAAGCATCGCTGACTTGAGTGTAGGTATCTTCGGATGTCCGAATGATGACATTTTCCGGGTATTGATCAAACTGCTGGATGACGGCGCCATCTAAATTGATTTCCTTTAAAGTCGCGCGCAGGTCGTCGGTGGCAACCGGTTCTTTAAATCGGTATTCCTGAATTTGCCCACCGGCAAAATCAATGCCGTAAGCGTCATCTTTTTTCTTTATGTAGATAACGATACTGGCAATAATCAGAATGAACGAAATGGCAAAGCACAAAAACCGCTTTGAAACGAAATTAATATTTGTATCTGAAAAGAAACTTAGCATTGGCAGTTTGCCTTTTAAAACTCTCAAGTCGATAAGCGCGTTGAATATTGTTCTTGTGACAAACAAGGCGGTAAACAAACTGGACATAAGGCCGATGGACAAGGTGACCGCGAATCCTTTAATAGGGCCGGAACCGAATTGGAACAGCATAAAGGCGGCAATAAGTGTTGTTGAATTCGAATCAATGATGGCTTTCAGCGCTTTGTTAAAGCCGTTATTAACGGAAGCCTGCAGCGGCCGGCCGTTCTTAATTTCTTCACGGATACGTTCATTGATCAGGACATTGGCGTCAACGGCCATTCCCAAAGTCAGGATAATACCGGCAATGCCCGGCAATGTTAAAGTTAATTGCGAATCGGGTAGCATCGCGTTTAAGAAACCCATAATCCCAAAGATCAGCAAGAGATTTATGGCCAAAGCAATATTTGAAATAATGCCGGCTTGCAGGTAATAAATGAACATGAAGGCAAAAACTAAAATACCGCCGATAATCGTAGCGTTAATGCCGGCATTGATCGAATCCTGCCCGAGAAGAGGGCCGATCGTTCTTTCTTCCTCAATATGCATGGGAGCTGGCAAAGCGCCGGAGCGTAAAGCCAGGGCCAGATTTGATGCTTCATTATAGGAGAATTGTCCTGTGATTTGAGCATCTCCTCCGAGAATCGTATCTCTGATATTCGGCGCGGAAAGCACGGTATTGTCCATGATAATTGCTAGTCGCTCGCCGACATTTTCTTTTGTGATTTTGGCGAATAGCTTTGTTCCGACACCATTGAGCTTTAGTTTGATATACGGTTGGCCGAAAGCCTGTGAGTCGAAATCAACGAGGGCATCAGCGACAGTTTCACCGCTCAAAGCTATTTTATCTTCAAGCAGGACAGGCTCATTATCATTTTTGGGTATGGTTCTTAGAATATACCCGTCAGGAACATTTCCCTTAAGCGCGTTTTCAAGATCCTTCGGATTGCTGTTAACGAGGCGGAATTCAAGCTGGGCGACGGTTCCGATCATTTCAATAGCCGCATCACGATCAGTGATGCCGGGAAGCTGAACAAGGATCTGATTTTCACCCTGCCGCTGTATGACGGGTTCTGAGGCGCCGATCTTATCGATACGGTTACGCAGGATCTCAATGGCCCTTTCAACAGCATCCTTTTTTTCGTTTGCGCTGAGTTTTTCGGTATCCACTTTAAGGATCAGATGCATCCCGCCCTCAAGATCAAGGCCGAGATTAATGTGTTTTTCAACCGGAAAAGTAAAGAATAAAGCGGCTATAATAATGCCAAAGATGATAAAAAGTTTGTTTCTAATACTCTTGCTCATGAATGCAGATCCTTATGTATGTATTTAATTGAGCCCCCGGGAGTTTTTCTGCTATAAGAAATAACTCCCCGACCCCTCATTTAAGTTTGGTTTTTGGAACTAACAACAGTAGCGATGGCTTCTTTGTCGAATTCAATCTTTACATTATCATCGACGCGCAGCACGACAGTTTTTTCTTTCGTAAGGACAACAGTTCCATGAACTCCTCCAGCGGTTACTGCCTGATCATTTTTCTTAAGGGTTCCCCTCATCTTCCGCTTTTCCTGTTGTTCTTTCTTTTGCGGCCGAAAGACCAGCATATAAAAGATCGCGAAAATAAGGATCATCGGCATAAACATCGACATTCCACCTTGTTGAGTTGGCATGGTATCTCCTTTTTAGTGTATAACGAACATCGTCATTCTGAGAAGCGATAGCGACGAAGAATCTCAATAATGTCAATTGTAAGATCCCTGGCTGCTAAAAATGTTCCCCAGGATGACATTAGTTATCTTTTAAGTTCTTGACAAGGGCCTTAACTGTATCGCTCATTTGAGCTCCTTGCTTCAGCCACTTGTTGAGCTTTTGCTTGTTGATGGATACAATCGCCGGTTTCTTGGCCGGATCATAATATCCCAACAAGTCTAAGTGCCGGCCGTCGCGGGTGTCTGTTTTACTGATCGCGACAACACGGTAATTGTACCGTTTGCTGGCGGACTTTCCTGCTTTTTGTAATCGTATTCTTACTTCCATGAACCTATTCTCCTTATTTGTTTGTTTGACCCTTCGACTAACGCTCAGGGTCAACCCTGAGCTGCCTCTTTTTAGGACTAGTTGTGTCGAACGGGTTGATCATGCGCAAGTTCGATGGCCATGATCTGTGCCTTGGCTTTATTTAAGGTTTCCTGATATTCCTTTTGGGGTTTGGAATCGGCGACGATTCCTGCGCCTGCTTGGATATAAGCTTTGCCTTTGTGGGCGACAATGGTTCGGATTGTTATGCACGTGTCCAGGTTTCCGGAAAAGCTGAAATAGCCTATGCATCCGGCGTAAGGCCCGCGCGTAACTTTTTCCAGGTCTTCAATGATCTCCATCGCCCGGATCTTTGGAGCGCCGGAAACGGTTCCTGCCGGAAACGCGGCTTTTAAGACATCTAAGTCATCGCTGTTCGCCTTTAGTTTTCCTTTGACATTTGTCACAATGTGCATGACATGCGAATACTTTTCGACTGACATGAATTCCGATAAATGGACGGAACCTTTTTGACAAACGCGCCCCAGGTCGTTGCGCCCCAGGTCGACGAGCATAATATGTTCGGCTTTTTCCTTTGGGTCACCGATCAAATCTTTGGCTAGCAAAGCGTCTTGATTATCATCTTTGCCTCGCGGCCGTGTGCCGGCAATCGGCCGGGTTTCCACAATGCCATTTTCGCAGCGAACCAGGAGTTCCGGCGATGAACCGATGATCGCAATGCCGTTAAAATTCAGGTAGAACATATAGGGTGATGGATTGACGGCCCTAAGAGTCCTGTAGAGATTAAAGGGGTCCGTTTTTAAGTCAACCTCAAATCGCTGGGAAAGGACAACTTGAATGATCTCGCCTGCCCGGATCTGCTTTTTGGCTTCAGTGACCATCTTTTTAAATTGAGCCTCGGTGGTATTGGATTTGGCCCTTAATTTCAGAGGACGTGTTCCTGCCTTGTGTTTTTTATGGGTTTTGACGGCCAAAGGTTGGTTAAGTTCGTCGATGAGACAATCAATCTGCTTGAGGGCCTTTTTGTATTCTCTGATCTTCTGTGTTCGAGGGGCTTTTGGATCGATATAAACGCATTGAACGACTTTGATATTATGGTTTAGATGGTCAAAGATGATGAGGCTTTTAGCCAATACAAGAAGTGTATCCGGCAGTTTCAAGTCGTCTTTTGTTTTAAAGGGGAGCTTTTCAAAGAATTTAACCACATCATAGCTTAAATATCCCACAAGCCCGCCGCAGAATCGCGGAAGCTGTTCAATGTTAACAAATTTATATTTTTTAAGGATCTGCCGTATGAAGGAAAGTGGGGTATCCTTGATTCTGTGTGATTCTTGGACCATTTTCCCCTTGCTTAAACGGGAAATTGTGACCGAATCATGTTTTGTTTGGAAAATAAGTTCAGGATTCTTTGCGAGAAATGAAAAACGCGCGACCTTCTCTTCCCCCTCGACAGATTCTAATAGAAAAGAGTATTTTGCTTTATGGGCGATCTTAAAATACGCGGAGACAGGAGTTTCGAGGTCTCCGAGGATTTCCTTATACACCGGGATAAGATTACCTTTTTTCGTTAGTTTTAGAAATTCTTTTTCTGAAGGAAATAGCATTATTTATTTTTTCCCAGTATTGATTTTACGGTAAAAACAACTCTTTTTCATTGTATGGCAAGCGGATCCGACTTGAC
>JAGLQN010000461.1 GCA_023136835.1 Candidatus Omnitrophota bacterium
GATATTTCAATGGATCAACGCCAGAGGTATTGTAGCCCATCGAAGCCGCTGGAATAACCTCATAAAACGCTGTTACCGTATGACCGGCACCCAATTCTCCCGCATCCTTGGTATCGTCATTAAAATCCTGATTGGCCAAAGCACGGTTTTCATAGCCGATCAGTTTGTAAGCCTTTACTTGCGCCGGATTAAACTCAACCTGCAATTTAACATCTTTTGCAATGGTAAAAAGCGTTGAGCCTAATTCATCTACCAAAACTTTGCGCCCTTCTTTGAGGCTGTCAATATAGAAGTAATTTCCATTGCCCTTATCGGCAATTTGTTCCATTTTGGCATCTTTATAATTGCCGGTTCCAAAACCCAGAATGCTCAAGAAAATCCCATTATTCCGCTTGTTTTCAATAAGTCGGACAAGCTCTGAGTTGCTCGATACACCCACGTTGAAGTCGCCATCGGTTGCCAGGATCACGCGGTTATTGCCATTGCGGATAAAATTGCGCTGGGCGATATCATAAGCCATATGGATACCAGCCGCTCCGGCGGTTGAACCTCCGGCATTTAAATTATTAATGGCCTGCTCAATGCGCCATTTCTCTGAACCAGGCGTTGAATCCAGAATGACACTGGCTGAACCGGAATAAACAACGATCGCGACTCTTTCGTTACCACTTAGCTGGTTGACAAACAGGCGGAAGGCACTTTTTAATAAAGGAAGCTTGTTTGCCTGCTTCATCGATCCGGAAACATCAATAAGAAAGACCAAGTTACTCGGAGGCACTTTCTTGGATGACATGACCTTCCCCTTGATTCCCACTTGCACAAGATAATTCTGAGGATTCCAAGGGCAATACGATGCCTGCGTTGTGATCGAAAATGGCCTATTCCATCCTGGCTGGGGATAATCATAAGAAAAGTAGTTGATCATCTCTTCAATACGGACGGCATCTGCCGGTGGAAGCTGTCCTTGATTAAGGAAGCGACGGATATTGCTGTACGATGTTGTATCAACATCTATTGAGAATGTTGAAAGCGGATTATGCCGCGCTTGAAGGAACCGGCTTTCATAAATCCGCGCATACTCTTCCGTATTTGGACGATATCGATATCCGTATTCCGGATATTCCTGTTCACGTAAATAATGTTTTCTTCCTTCTATCCTATCTGATGGAGCCCGGGCGTATTCATAAAGACTGGCATTGGCATCATATCCTGAAGCCATAGTATCTTGAACCTGTTTTGCC
>JAGLQN010000462.1 GCA_023136835.1 Candidatus Omnitrophota bacterium
TGGACTTCCCCAAAAAGACTGGAGTTAATTAAGGAAATCGGCTAAAACCTTGAACAAGAGGAGTTAGTCGTGAAATCAAGTAATGGTAAAAGTAAAAAGAACCGCCGTCAATACACGGATGAGTTTAAAAAAGAGGCTGTCCGTTTAAGTGAAGAAAACGGATGCAAAGCAACGGCCGCAGATTTAGGGATCGCAGAACCAACTCTGAGCAAATGGCGTAAAATCTATCTCGATCCAAAATCTTCCCCTTCATCAAACGAACCAACATATGCCGATCTTTTAAAGGAGAATCGAAGGCTCAAAAAAGAGATGGGATATTTGAAAGATATCAATGAGGTTCTAAAAAAAAGTACCGCCATTTTCTCAAACGACCATTTGCGAGGGAAAAAGTGATCTCTGAGATAAAAGCTCAAAAGCCCCATGTGTCCTACAGCTTTCTATTTAATTACTTTGGAATTTCTTCCTCTGGATATTTTGATTGGCGAAAACGAGAAGGGCTTGTTCATTTGACAAAAAAATCAGAAGTGTTGGATTTGATAAAAGATATTTTTATCGAAAGCAAGAATACTTATGGATCGCCAAGAGTACATGCAGAGCTTCAAGAGCGAGGAATTCAAATATCTGAAAACACTGTCGCCAAATATATGAGAGAGTTAGGACTCAATGCTGACAGAAGGCCGAAATACAAGGTCATGACAACGGATTCTGATCACTCTGATCCTATAGCAGAGAGAGTTTTTAAAACAGAGGATGACAACGCTCTTCCAACAGTTCCAGGAGAACTCCTGGCCGGAGACATTACGTATCTAAGGCTTTCAAAATATCATCACATCTATCTTGCAGTGGTGCTTGATCTTTTTAATCGTGAAGTTGTTGGGTGGGCGATAGGACAAAGCTTGGAAACAAGTTTAATAACAAGAGCGTTGGAGTTGGCAATGCATGTCGTTGGTCCCGATGCCAATGTGGTCTTTCACTCTGATAGAGGTTCTCAATATGCCAGTGAAGCCTACAGGAAGTTGTTGAAAAATAATGGCATCATTCCTAGCATGAGTCGCAAAGGCAACTGTTATGATAATTCTTATGTTGAAACTTTTTTTGCCTCTCTAAAAAAAGAGTGGATTTATCGAATTGATTACAAAAATGAGGAGGAGTTGAGGGCCTTGGTATTCGAGTACATTGAAGTTTGGTATAATAGAAAAAGAAAACATTCTTCACTTGGCTTTTTAAGTCCGGTGAACTATAAAAAATTGGTCTGCCGATAACCTAAATTTTGTCCGTTTTTTTTGGGGAACTCCAGACTTTGCCCACCCATCCAACGTAAATTCCATACAACTGTAAAATCTTCCGTTCGGTATTTCCGAACAGGTTTGGTGTTTTTTAACTATTAGCTTTTGGAACATTTGCGGAATCTAAACAAGGTTGATTGTGTTATTTGGCATTGAATTTATGAGTGTCTA
>JAGLQN010000463.1 GCA_023136835.1 Candidatus Omnitrophota bacterium
CTCGTGTTAAGATGGGTTTGACTAGAACCTGTAACCACGAGGAGGATTCCCTAATGGCCCATAATAACACTGTAATGAATCAAATGCTACAATTAATACCTAGACATCAATTTGAGGCAATTGTTAAAAAGTACTCTGCAAACCGCTACGTTAAACGGTTTAATTGCTGGAACCAGCTAACAACCTTGCTCTATGCCCAAGCATCCGGGAAAGAATCCTTGCGTGAGATTGAACCAGGACTGCAAGTTAACAATCCAAGGCTTTATCATTTAGGCCTGCCAAAGATTAAACGATCTACTTTGGCCGATGCTAATCAAAAACGTCCCAGCGAGATATTCGAAGGCCTGTTTTACAAACTGCTGGAGCGATGTCAAATGCTAACACCCAAACATAAATTTAAGTTTAAGAACCCTCTTTATTCGTTAGATGCCACAATTATCGATTTATGTTTAAACTCATTCCGTTGGGCCAGATTCAGAAAAGCCAAAGGTGGAATAAAGTTGCATTGCCAACTTGATCATTCTGGCCATATTCCAAGCTTTTTGGTCATCACGGATGCTAAACAATACGAAACCACAGTTACTAAAAAATTTTTAGACATTATACCGGACAGCATCTATTGCTTTGACCGGGCTTATAATGACTTTGTCTTATACCGTCGGATAACTGAGTCGAAAGCCTTCTTTGTAACCAAGGCCAAAGATAACCTGGATCACCAGGTTACCGGACAGCATACTGAAACCTTAAAAAAAGGCATCCTCTCTGATGAAATTATTAAGCTTAACAATAAGAAATATACAAGAGAGTTACGCCTGGTTCGCTTTTATGATAATATGTCCGGCGAAATTTTAACCTTTTTAACAAACAATTTTCATCTGGCTCCACATACAATCACCCAAATTTACAAGGCGCGCTGGCAAATCGAAATTTTCTTCAAGTGGATCAAGCAAAACTTGAAGATTAAAACCTTTTTGGGAACGCACCAAAATGCTGTTTTAACTCAAATCTGGGTGGCCATGTGCTACTTCCTTCTTTTGGCCTACATCAAATATCAGACAAAGTACAAACATTCACTATTTTATTTGCACAGAATCATCAAAGATACATTATTGGCTCGTTTGACATTGATTGACCTTCTCAGAGCTTCTCCAGCCAAATTGAGCCAGTTTAAATCCGGGGAATTCCAGTATTCGTTCCTCTAAAAAGTTTTACCGGACAGCTATG
>JAGLQN010000464.1 GCA_023136835.1 Candidatus Omnitrophota bacterium
GGTTAGAAGAAGATGTTTTAAATGAAAAAAGAAAGCTGGAGTCGCTCTTGGCGTTCTTTGAAGATATTGACACTGTTCACGATCTTAAAACGCTTGTTGATTATAGCGTTAAGGGCATCGCCGATATTCTGGAATCTTACACGTGTATTGTCATGTTAAAAGACCCTGAAACTCATGTACTAAAAATGCAAGGGGCGAAAGGATTGGACAGTAACATCCATGTTGGCTCTAAGGATCAAATTCTTAAAGAGGTTCTAAAAACGCGGAAAGCATTATTTGTCGAAAATATTGAATATGATAAAAGATTCCACCATGATACTAAGCCGCCTTATTTAAAGCGGTCGTTTGTTATCGTTCCTTTAGAATCTCAGGATAGCGTTAACGGCATTGTCATTGTTACCGACAAACGGTCAAGATTCAAAGTTGATATTCCTTTTAACGAGACTGATTTAAAAATCCTTACGATTGTTACCGGGAAGATATCCATCGCGATCGAAAATATCAAACTTTATAGCGAATTAAACCTCCAGACTGTCATTGACCCGATAACAAAAATTTATAATTATCGTCTGCTGTCGGAGAGTTTAGACCGGGAAATACAAAGGGTCGAACGAGAAAACGGCGAGTTTTCTATTCTGATGATGGATGTTGATGATTTTAAATCGTATAACGATACTTTCGGTCATTTAGAGGGGGACGAATTATTAATAAACTTAGGCATCATTCTAAATACGCATGTCAGGAAAATGGATATCGTCTGCCGATATGCCGGGGATGAATTTTGTATCGTTTTAACCAATGCCAGCAGCGAAAGGGCCGTTTCACCCGCGGAGAAAATAATCAAGGCTGTTGAGGCATTTCCATTTAAAAAAACCGTAACCATCAGTATCGGGATCGCCGATTATGAAAAAGGCATGACAAAGAAAGAATTAATCAGTAAAGCTGACAAGGCTTTATATCGGGCAAAACATGAGGGAAAGAATAAGATCGTTGTCAGCAGCTGAACCTTTCCGATCATCCCATTTTGGGACACTAACCATGCGCGTATAGATCATTCTTCCAAATTTGAACAATAGATCAGCGCTCTAAAATGCAAGATTTAAGGAAAGAAGTGTGAATAAAAAAGCAATTGTCCTATTTATCTTGGTCACAGCACTGACATTCTCCAATAGTTTATTCAATAATTTTGTCGGTGATGATAAAGAATTTATCCTTGAGAACCCGTTTTATCATTCATTAAAGAACATACCCCTTATATTCGAACAGTCGTACCTTACCGGTAATACAATATCCTATTCCCTTACGAAAGATGAAATTTCATCAGGTGAGGTTGCCTATCGGCCGGTTTTATCCCTTACATATTTTTTCGATTATTGGCTGTGGAAGACCAATGCCTTTGGGTTTCATCTCCATAATCTCACGCTTCATATCTTTAATGTTATTCTTGTCTATTTCTTATTAATCAGGATACTTAAAAATAACCGCATTGCCTTCTTCAGCGCCTTACTATTCGGGATACATCCCGTTCAAACAGAGGCGGTAAATAACATCGGTTACCGCACGGATATTTTATTTAGTTTTTTTACGCTCTTATCATTGCATCTTTATTTTACCTGGATCAACACACAACATAAATCAGGGAAATATTATTTTCTATCACACCTTTTTTATTTTTTAGCGCTTTTCACAAAAGAAGCCGGGTTGGTAATGCCGATTTTAATTCTGGCTTATCATGGGCATTTCCAAAAGCAAGATTTAAGAATTTCTCCTCGAAGCATGTTTTCGCGGTATGGAGGGTACGTTTTAATTTCGCTTTTTTATGTGTTTATCTATTTTAAAGTTTTTCGTAACATTACAATCGCTTCACATAATTTTTTCGGCGAAAATATATTTACACATGCAACTACGATGCTTTGGATATTCAGCCTGTACCTTCGGGATTTGTGCCTTCCGTTTTTCGTTAAAATAATTCCACCATTATATGCCCCCGATATCCAATCGTATTTAATGGCAAAAGCGGTTTCATCGGTTCTTTTGCTGGTCCTTTTTTTAAGGACCATTCAGCGGTCATATCACACAGAAAAAATGATATCCTTTTTTTTATTATGGTATTTGATATATCTGCTTCCCGTAGCCAATTTTATCCCTCTAGACAATCCCATGAGCCACCGCTTTCTCTATCTCCCGACCATTGGCTTTTTTGCTGCCGTAGGCATTTTGATCGAAAAACTCTGCAATCAGTTAAAAAACTTAAATATCTCACCTAAAATCGGCACTTTTATTAAACTTTGTATAGTAGGTATATGTATCAACTCAACAATCACCTTAAATACTTATTGGAAAAACAATATTTCGGTTGCCGATATATTAGTTGAAAATTACCCGAAGAATATCAAGAGTCACAGAATGCTCGGTTTAGAATGTTTTAAGCGGGGTCATTATCAAAAAGCAGGGAAGTTATTCACAAAATGCGTTACATTAGGTTCCAAAGATCCGAGAGATTTTCACTTGCTTGGAATTGCTTTACTGGATAAACCGGGGGAGGCAGATACCTTTTTTAAACGTTTTCCCCGCTACGGATCCCCTTATGTTGTTTTGGGAAGAAAGCACGTTTTAAATAAAGAATATGAGCAGGCCTTACCGCTCCTTGAGAAAAGCATTGAATTGACTCCAACCTATATCGGCATTGGCTATTTATTGCAAGTTTATATGCGTTTGGACCAACCGATGAACGCGCGATCATTAATGGAGCTCGCCAAGAAGTTTGTACACAATGAAGGGCAGATCCGGATATTGCAAATGATCCTTGAACAGCAAAGAAATTCTCTTGAACCCATAGATATTGGACTATAGTAATCAGCAGGGTATACAGGGGCAGCATCTTAATACAGAAATTTGACAAAAATTAGAGGCTTTGAATATACCCTGAACTTTAATTTTTAAGCAAATGAAACCGGAACATAAAGAATATTCCCTATTTCAGAATACCAAAACCCCCGCCGGGAAGAAAACCGTCTTTCTCTCCGTCATATTAATAATACTCCTGGGTTTTGCTGCCTATGGCAACTCGTTTAATAATGAATTCGTTTGGATGATAAAAATTTGATAGGGAATAATGCGTACATAAAAGACCTTTCTCATATGCTGTCGATTTTTTCAAAAGATCTGGGAGCGGGATCCGGGAAGGAATACAACGCTTACCGCCCCGTTCAATTAATCACCTATGTGATTGATTATTCCTTATGGAAGTTAAATGTAAGGGGATACCACCTCACCAATATTCTATTACATATTTGTGTCGCCTTAGGTATTTATTGCCTGATCAATGTGCTCTTTCACAACAACTTTCTTTCTTTATTAACGGGGAGCTTCTACGTTGTTCATCCTATTCATACTGAAGCCGTAACTTATATTTCCGGCCGGGCAGACTCTTTGGCCTTACTGTTCATGTTATTATGCGCTCTTTGTTACAGTAGATACCCACGGGCATGCCCGTGGGTATCTACTTGGCGAATACAAACCAACATATTCCATTATTATTTTCTGTTTGAATTAGTTTGCTTCCAGAAGTATA
>JAGLQN010000465.1 GCA_023136835.1 Candidatus Omnitrophota bacterium
TCTTGATAGCATCAAGTGATTCTGGGTTGCGAAAAACAGATACTCGTTCTAACAGCTCTTTCTCGTCCCCAGCCAGCTTCTCGAATAACCTTCTTGCCTTTTTGATGATATCTTCCTTGCGCTTTTGAAACATATTGAGGTCGTTTAATGTATCTTTTATACCGTATTTTTTGACCAGTTCTACCAAAAGCCTGAGAGCTAAAGGATGTCCGTCCACACCAATTGTCAGCTTTTCTAACTTTTCACGCTCCACCTCTTCAAGTCCATTTTTTTTCAGGTAATCAATAGCGAAATCTAATTTCAGACCCTTGAGTTCCTGAGCTTCCTCCTCTACCACATCAACTAAACTCCCCCCATTTTTTAGTATGGGCAGGGTTCGACTTGTTACAATGATCTTTGCTTTATGAGTGCTAAAACGCAACGAAGTGAACAATAAATCCAGTCCAGGATCATGGAAATACCTGCCATCCAGTATCGTTTCAAGATTATCAAAAACAAGCCACACTGATTCTTTTTCTAATTCATCTGTCAATCTGTTTATGTCGTCCTGTTCAGCATCTCGTCTTTCACCTTTAAACTTTGCAATATCTGGCGTGTTCATGTATCCTGCCAGCTTTTCAAGGATATCTTCTAATGTGGCATCCATATTCTTGCTGAAATCGAACCAGAAAGGCAGAGGAACATTCGCGAGTCTCGTTTCAATAAGACCACGCGCTAACGTTGTTTTGCCCACACCGCCTATACCGCTGATCAAGAGAATGCGGTAATTTTGAAGATATTCAATGGCGTCTTTTATTTCTTCCACTCTGTTATTGGTAACAAATTCCCTCAATTTAGGCAGATATTCCGGAAGACTTGAAGGAGAATAGCATTTTAGAATATCTTTGTTAAATTTTTCCTGTCTTTGTTTATCCAGATGATCCATTAGTTTGACTAATGCTTCACCGGATGGTTTTTCTATCTTAAACTGGTTAATGAATTCACCAATCGCAACCTGACCCGTAGTGTCACTAAAATTAACATCGCCTCCTGC
>JAGLQN010000466.1 GCA_023136835.1 Candidatus Omnitrophota bacterium
TCTAAATAAATGACCGGCTTCCACTGTAGGTCGTGTCTTCTTCTTTTTTTAGGAATTTAGAAATAAATTATACAGCACTGAGCGAACAAATACATTCATTCGTTACTCTTTTATAGTATTAAGTCTATCTAATCTCAGGTGATACGAATGCAATGCAAATGTAAAAACTATCAAGATAACGGTGCGGATCAGGAAGTTGACTGTCTCGATTGGATAACTGCTTTTAAACTTTTACCAGTCGGAACAATCTGTATGGTTCCACCACATAACATCAGTGAGCCTCTTCCTTGTGAATTAAGAATCAGCAAGTTCCTCGACACCACATCACAGGTCATTGAGAAGATAGATGAAGTCAGTGTAATGTTCAGCGATTACACTTCTGTTCGCACAGGTAACAGATGTATAAAAAGAAGACTATCATTCGATCATATAGATGCTGGTGAAGTCGGATTTGTAATCGCCTTTAACTGGTGTGACAGGATCGTAACAGACCCTAAAGATGCTGTAGATGGCGGATACGGCGATAGGGAATTCAATGTCACTCAATTAATCGACAAAATGTAACTCTCGATTTTAACAATAGGAATATATCAAACCATATACCTTTTGTACTATACTTACTGATTGTGTTCAAGGAACCACACTGCTCTATCAATTGCACATTTTTGCACGGTGTTCAGGGGAGGCATTTCGTTCAAGAGCACTTCTATGATTCTGTCTATGTTCATTACATCTCCTGATTCCAGTAAGAGATGAATGAAATCTTCGCTTACCGTTTTACCTGTGTAAGTGTTAAATACAAATCCACGATGATTAATCACATAATCGACAGATTTCCTCACAAATTCCTGGGGTTCATCATCCCATTCAACAAATTTCGTTATCATAATATTCACCTGAACACATTATTATATGCCGTAGTATAGAAGAAGTAGTACATAAAAGCATCCGTAAATTTTAGAAGTTATCTCTCAAACCGTATACCTTTTATACTATTAAGTCTATCTAATCCAAGGTGATAACATTGTACGAATTAAAAA
>JAGLQN010000467.1 GCA_023136835.1 Candidatus Omnitrophota bacterium
GTTTAATTGTGAAAACTAAATCCAGCAGCCCGGTTGACGGACAAACTTGGGAAAGAACCGTTCGGCAAGTCTTCTTTACACCGGTAAAGAGTTTCGGCGGACGTATGGACCGCTTCTTCTGCAAGCGTACACCGGCTATTCAAATTATGTCCGGTTGCAACAGAGAATGTCTCATTTGTTTATTCGGCCGCTCCCGCGCCAGGCACGTTATGCCGTTTACACAGATTGAAGAAGCCCTGGACATTCTGCGCAAGGTAAGAGAAGAGTACATTGCAGGTTTAAAACGAGGAAGGTGGGATGTTCATACTCAGCAGTGGCTTGTTGAAGCGCTTATGAACCATCCACAGACTCGCTTTAAAGAGCGCTTTACTTATTTTTCTCAAATGGCCCGCGAGTACAATGTTTCACGGCTCCTGGCAGACAGCGGCCCACACCAAAAGATGCATCCGGTTGTCAAACGGGCCTTGTCAGAATTGATGAATGGTGATCAGCAAGAAGCGTTCTTGGATTGGTTGAGAGCCAGCTTAGTTCGGGGCGTTTCGGTTTCTCAAAATTTGGAGCCCTTGGATTATTGTGACGCGGAATCCGGCAAGGATATTGCTGATGTGGTTGACGCGGTTCATGCTCGCGGATTTGACGTGTGGCTTGTGACCCACGGCTGGAAGACAGGCGATCACCGGGCTCAGAAGGCTGCGGAACACTTGGCAGCCTTGCCTTTTGATTTTCAAATTAATCTGAGTTTCCATATCTGGCACAATGACGCGCTCAGGGCTGTGTATGGTAATGGTAATCAAACAAAGGCTCAGGTGAATGAAAATGAGATCAATAGAATAGCACAAAAATACAAAGATCAGTTTATAAACGTTATTCGTACCTTCCGAAACAAGGAATTAATTGCGCGTTATGTGTATGACGGCATGGGGCAGGTAACAGCCATTAATAATTTACAACAAAGAATATGGAAGGACATTAAAGATGAAACTGGTTTCCCAGAGAATAATATCTGGCACTGGGCGGTTGAATGGACAAAAGGACGCGCTGATAATATCCGTCGGCGGTTTGATATTGAAACGTTGCCGCGATGGGATAAATACGGAGGTATTAACCGGGTTTTCAACAATATTTATTTGACTTTTTCCATTCTTGGTGACGTTTCTTTTTACATAGAAAACGTAATGTTTGAAAACCGGTCGGATCAGGAGTTGTTGCTTGGCGAGATGTTAAACGAAGGCTACACGTTAGAGCGGGTAGACAAAGATGATGTTCCGGAAATTTATCACTACCGTATAAAAGAGCCGGTAGTAAAAGTCTCCAGTTCTCCGGCGCGAAGAACAGAGAGGCGAAAATGTCAGGTTCCAAGACCTGACCCCATCTCGCAGGCGCAAGATTCAACAGCGTGTTGTAAAGAAAAGAACGTACTGAAGCCCGTAACTTTCAAAATGACTGAGAGAAAAACGGATTTAATTGTGAAAACGAAATCCAGTAGCCCGGTGAAAAGAAATCGCAGAAAGGCTGAAGATAAATTCATTGTCAGCAAAATGCCGCTGGAACAATTAACAGCTTTATTCCGCCGTCAAATCGAGATATTTTTTCCGGAAGAAATGGCTCTAATCGTTAAGGCTGAAACAGGAAATGATGAGGTATTGAAACAGAAAGGGCGAGCGGCCGTTTATGATATTTACGAGACTGTGGCAGGGAAGTATTATGATTATAATGGCAATACAGGCAAGTCTTATAATTGTAACCTTGGCACGCTTCTTATTTCTCCTTATTTTGGGAGAAAGCCAAGAGTGGCTTTTTGGAAATCATTTCCGCGGTTGAATTTAGTTATCTGGGAATTAGGCCCTGTCCAGTGGTCTTCACTTTCCCCGGAAGAATTTTCTGAAGCTGTAGGCTATTTTATATTCAAATATAATCCCCGAATAAAGGAACTTGTTTCCCTTCTTAGCGGAATATCTATTATGATGGCTCAAAATGGTATTGCGCGGCATGTATTTATGGCGCTTTTATTTTCTCATCTGACATTAAAAGCTGAGCTTAGAAAACTTGTTTCCGGTATCAAGCGTCTGCATCTTGCTAAGGGGAAGCTTTCTTATTTTGTCAAGCAAGGCGATAGGTGGCGGGGAAGGCTGACTACCTATTTTGATTATCTTGATTTGATTGAAATGGATTTTGACCCTCTGCATTGGCGTTCAAGGGATGAATTTATTTCTAATGTCCATTACCGTGTTTTTAGAGATAATCCAGAGAAAAAGGCCTTAATTGAATCTTTGGAAGAGCGCATGATTTCCAAAAGAATAGTGACACAAGAGGAGATTGACCGGGGCGCGAGAGCATTGTTATCAATCGAAGAGAACGATATGAAAAGATGGAAAATAAAAAGAGCGCTTGATAAGAACCCCCGGCGGTTTATCGACTCTGCTTCGCTACAGGAAACCATTAACATATGTTTTCCTCTTTTTAATATTATTGAGAGGTCTCCGCGTATCCTTAATCATAATGTAGAAAGTATGATAGATATTTCCTGTAAAGATCTACTTGATGTCTTTACAGCACAGGACATTTTAAACAAGCTTAGCGGAAAATTTAAGCCTTCGCTTAAAAGAATCCTTACTTGTGGCTTGTTCAGAAGCAAAAAAGCCTTTGTATCCGGTAATAAAGTTTTAAGCAGTTATGCGTTGGTTAATGTGTATCGCAGAGATTTATTCCGCCGGATACCAGCCTTAAAGTATTATATCGAAAATTCCTTTAAGGGGAAACGGCTTCCTTATTCGAAGGCCGCAGGCCTTCTTCTGGAGTTTTTCTACGGCCGCGAAAAACTGAAGGAAAGTGTCCTTGAAGATTTATTCAGGCTATATTTTCAGTTTAAACCAAGGATTTTGAATGAATACTTGATTAGGTTAAACAGTCCTTACGTTCAAAAGTATGGGTTTTTTATCTATGAGGAGCTGTTTGGCAAAGACTGGCGGCAGTTATCATACGATAATTCTCTGCAGACGCGGTTTTATCCGGCAGGTCAAAATAAACCTAAGCTAAAAGACAATTTAAGTGAGGTGGACGGGACGCGTGGCGGAGTTGTCCGCTCCAGCTCGCCGGTCAGGAGGGATAAACGGCCGGTTTTACGGATCAGGGACGGAATGGATACTGCCACAACAGACAAGTCGTCGGCAAACAGTAAACAAATTACCCGGGCCGGACCGGGGAGAGGACGGCAGTCATCACCCATCAGGGAACCCGGAAATACCGCGCGGTCCCTCCTCACACTTTTCCTATCGGAAAGCTCGACCTTCATTTTTATAAATTCTATTTACAAACATATTCACGAGAAAATTCGTACCGCTATTAAGAATGACGGTGCTCATATCTTCTTTGCCGCTAAGAAAGAATTTTCTATTGGGCCGTTGGGAGGGGGGGATTTATCCTACCGTGGCAGGAATAGAACCGGTGCTTATACCAGCCCCTCCGCAACACCCATAAGTGGTTCCAGTTCGCCGGTGGGAGTAAAAGATCACAATGTTACAAGGTCGCAAGTTACAAGCAGCATATCGCTGGTGACTGATGACTGGTGTCTGGTGACGGGCGAAGCCCATTCCGGCTCGCCCGTAACCCTGGGAGCTCTGGTCGCTGAACTCCGTCCGGATATGGTCATGGATGGCGACCGGCTTAGAAGGTTAAAGGTGTTCCTTGCTCAGTGTTTCTTACTCAGGAAGAGGTTTACCGGCAGGAGCCAGGATTACCTCGACGAATGCTTCAGCGCCCGGCGAATCGCCGATCTCTTCTATCTGGCAGAGCAGTATCAATTCAATGTCTTCGACTTATTGAAAGACAGCAAAGAGGCAAGCACGCGATGGGTCGAAAAGGACAAGGACAGGAAAATTGAATACAGCTTTATGCTTTCGCCAAAGGGTATCTTGTCTATAGCGGAAGTCGATAGCTTCAGTCATACAAGGCTAATCGCCTCTTTCACCCTGACATCATATTTTATCCACGATCCGGCTGACTGGGGGTTTAATATAGGCAATTTCCTCACGAAGGCCCTTGCCTTTGTGGCCTGGACCAAGCGAAAAAAGTGTATAACTATTCAAATTTTTTCTGATACAGAGAGCGGGATCACAAAGCTGGCCTGTCATTATAAGGACATAGGATTTAAGGTCCTTCCAAGAGAGGGCTTTTTGCGGTTACCCTTTGTCAAAGTGTTCTTTAAGTATACGAGAATAGGCCGTATGAAATTATTCGGCGGCCTGGACGCAGGCATTCTGACAAGAGCGCAGGCCGAATTTATCAGGGCATTTGATCCTTCGGGATGGAAAAAATGGAGCCAGAGGCGGCTGGATCGATTCTTCAGAAAATTTGCCCCACATCTCGCCAACAGGGTTTCTTCGAGTCCGCTGTCTGCCAAGCCGGCATCCTCACCGGCCAGGGTAGAGGGACTTCTTGAGGCGGCTGCGCCCTTCCTCTTGAGCGAGACCGCAGCTTCCCCAAGCACGGATACCCGCCCATCTTCACTCACATCCATACGGATCGGCATGGATTCCTTCTCCAGTTCCCCCCTCGGCCCATTCGGGGACTTTATTTCTTACTTTGCAGAAGAAATAAGAAAGAGCGACGCCGTTGAAAAAATAAAAACCGATATTGCCGATTGGGTGGAAAATAATCCCGAATTTATCGCGCGTTTCATACTTGCTTCCATACAGAATCTCTTCGGCGTGAATGTGGCTTCCGGGAATGTGAAAAGAGTCGAAGGGTTTGAGGTAGAAGACGGAGATGTTGGCGTAAGAAGAAGCATTGCGGGAGTAGAGCTTGTTGATATCTTGGACAGGGAGTTTGTATTTGCCATAAAAGCGCCCAAGTATCTTGGAACCATAGAGCAGGAGTTCATAAATATAAGAAGGGTTAAGAAAGCAGTGCTTCGATTTAAAGTTAATGGTGTAATAGTTCCCGCAGCGGGAACATTGTTAATGATGAATGTATGGAGTGATAATCCACGAATGCCGCATCCTTATTTATTATCTGAGGAGTTCATAGCCGGCAGAACTGCTGCCAGGTTAATAGGTGAGGCGCTTGAGAGAGGCGAGCGATTTTTCGAATCAGTAGTTAAATTTGATTTTCCAGAGCCGGGATTTGTGATTCTGGGAGACGGGCTTCCCATTACCGTAAAGAATGCCCTGCGCTGGAGGATTCATTATCTGCTGCGGTTTTATTCAAAAGGGCCCCTAACGGCGGAAGAAATTTGGCGGGCGTCCCGATTGAGTGAATTCGGCTATAGCCTTGAAGATGTGGAAGCGATTCTCGAAGAGTTGCTGGATCATAAACGAACTGATTGCCGGCTCTACAGAGAAGAAACGAATAAGGGTATTGTTTACTCTCCAAGAAAAGGCGAAGGTTCAAGCAGCCCGGGTCGAAAGCTCTCCAGTTCACCGTGCTCCCAGGGCAAGCGCAGGGCGTATGGGCCAAGATTGTGCCTCGAGCGAAAGCAGCTCCTCCACCTTATCAATATACTTGGCGATAAACTCTCTGCGCTCATCAAGGTAGCCTATCGCGATGGATTTATAAGCGAGCGGGAGATAGATGTCCTCCTGTACGCGCAGGTCCATAAGGATGTCTCCGTAGAGGGGCTGGATGAACCACTTGCCATACGCTACGGCGTGCATCCCAATACGGTGGGGCATTGGCTTCTGGGGCGACGGTATCGGAGGAAAAAAACCTCCAGGGCGTATAGGAGACTTTTTGTTCGCGCTCCTGCTGCGGTCAAAGGGGAGCTCGAGGAAAAGCTTAAGAATAAAATTTCAGCGCATCTCATGGACTTTGCCCTGGAGTCTTCGGATCCAGGGGTTCTGCGAATGGCGCAATCAGTTCTGAGCGACTGGGACATGTCCGGACGATACGCCTACAAGAGAAGGCGCATCGCTCAGGCC
>JAGLQN010000468.1 GCA_023136835.1 Candidatus Omnitrophota bacterium
GCTGATGAAATATCTTTTCCATCTCTGGAAAATGTTTGACTGTTGGCTGAAAGGATTAAGAGTCAGGTCAATTCAAGTGGAAGTGTTTGGAGCTGTGGTGGAAGGGCAAGAATCTGATAAGACGGCCGGCATCGCCTATCGTTCTGTCCGGCCCGTTGGCGCGACTGTTTTTTCATCAAGCTCGCCGGCGAACTTGCAAGATGTCAATGCTCCCGTGTTGGAATATTTAGCTGGTAATCCGGAAAAGCGGTCTTGTGTGAGAGCCAGTTTATTAGAAGCTTCGGCCGCGTTGATAGAGGAAATCCGCGGTAACATCGACCGCTTTAAGCTGCTCAATGCTATGCTTGATGAGGACGGAGCAGGAAAAATTGTCATTCTGAGCCCGGGGAGCGAAGAATCACAAGAAGAGATCCTTCGCTCCGCTCAGGATGACGGGAGTGAGGGTGTAAAGAATCAAGCCATTCTGCTATCACGTCACCAACCTCCGGTGACAGTTCCGCATGTTCCGCGAACCAAAGAGATATCCCAAAACCGCTTGGAGGCCATTGAAGATACGGAACACATGGCCAGAAAGCTGGAAGGATTGACGGCCGACCCGAACAAAGCGCCGCCGGGTACAGTGATAAACGTTCCTTCCGCGTCGAACAACCCACCCGTTGATCCTGTCAACGCGAAAAAATCCTCCCGTGTTCCGGAGATTCTTTTTCTTCTGCCTAAAATAGCTGATGACTACTTCATGTTGGCCACCGGTACTGCTTCCAGCCCGGTTAATCATGATTCAAAGCTGCCGCTAGGCCATCGGTGGGTTGTCATTGCGTTATTTGATTTCAATCCGGTATCCGGAGGAAGAGCGGAAGGAAAAGGCGGCGGGCAAAAGGGTCATAATACCGGTCAAATCGGCAGTAAAGGAAACATGCCGCGTTTCGCGCGGTCCAGGAAAGCTTCAAAGAGTGATGTTCGAAGGGCTCTTGTTGTTATGGTTGACAGCCGGGGGTATCAGCAGGAGGCCTTAAACGCAATCATTGAATACCGCTATACCTCGAGTGATCTTATCCAGCGATACGCTGCTTCTCTCGCCGCAGAGAAGGAGCTGGCCAAAGACTACATATCAGCGCGATTTGATGTAGATCATAACTTATTTATTCCAAGTCAGTTAGGTGCCTTTCGTGCGGACGGTGAACAACCGGGTTCTATTCGTGTGCCAT
>JAGLQN010000469.1 GCA_023136835.1 Candidatus Omnitrophota bacterium
TCACTGTTTTCGATAATGACACTGTCGACTTAAATGATGGTGTTTACTATATCAAAGATGTGTGGACTTCTGTTCTCTTGTCGGCTGCTGAGGTTTGTGAGTTCCATAACGAGTATGGCGATAATCCAACAGGAGCACAAAAAAAGAACTTGCGAATACCTGTTGTTTTAATCAAGTTTGATGTCAGAAACGGTGCCCTGTTCATCGGTGAAGGCGATAATTTTGATAATAAAATCAGAATCAGCGCACAAATGTTGATCGATCATCAAGAATAAAATATGAGATGTTAATTATGATTACGCAAACAGACACGGCTTCCTTAAAGAAAATGAATGCAAGTGATTTCGAAGATGGCGATATACTGTTCACTGATAAATACATGATTAATATAGTATACGGCAAGTACAATGCACCACTTGAAAGTTATGTAGAAGATAGAAAAACTCATAAAATTTTAGGCTGTACTCCAGGAACGCCCGGAGGTTGGCCTTATTATATTGCAGATTTCTTAAATAGGTGATAAATGTGAAGGAAAGTGTCAGAAATAAAAAAATTCACTAAAAGGTGTAATTGATAATGCCATACCACGAACCCAAAGACCCTCAAACCGGAAAAGCCCGGAAACATCAACTGGCTGCAACGAAATATAGAACAGAAGAAATTTCTAACGCCGAAGTGAAACCCACACCTACTGAAAATGTCATCGAAAACTTGAAACGTATAGTTAAATCGTGAGCACAATTATGTCATTTCCAGAACCCAGAGACCCTGAAACCGGAAAAGCCCGGAAACATCAAGAAGCCGCAAAGAAGAAAACTAAAATATCCAATGCTGAGATAAAGCCCGCACCAGTTAGTCTATTTGATTATGAAAGTGTGGAAGATGCCAAAGTACAGCTTAAGGAGGGACTGGACTTCCCTTATGTGGCTGTTCGAAGTTCTATACTTGGCGGGAAAGAGGAAGTAAGTATCCTCGTTACTGTTTCAAAAGACCCGGAATCTGAATGGGCAAATCACATTTTACAGAATTCACGTTATGCTAAAATTCACATACTTCGAGACGGTACTGTCGAACAATTCGTTGGATGGAAGCTTAAGATGAGAAAGTTCAAGGGCAAGAGCATCGAGCACGTCATTGAAAAGATAAATAAGATCAAAGTGGTGGAATAATTGTGCCCAAAGAAAAGAAAGCATGGCAAATATTTACAAAGGACAAGTGCGGTAATAACACATGGCGTTTAGAGAAGTTTATGACTGGAGAAAATACATATTTCTCATTCTCAGAAGCACAGCATGATAAGAATGCTTTGAAAGAAATGACGTCTTTATACGATTATAAAGTAGTGAGAATTCAATAATATCAGAAGGTAATTTGTATGAGAAAAGCCCCATCACCGTCTAAGATCAGTGTGAAGAAATTGGATGACATCATGGTGAATGATACCATCGGCGCAGAGCGATATAGCAAAAAAGGAAGAATAAACAAAGAAACAGAAGCTTCCGAGGTTATATGCAATCGCAACAGACAGAAATTAGACGATTATTATGAATATCGTTTATG
>JAGLQN010000047.1 GCA_023136835.1 Candidatus Omnitrophota bacterium
TAAAACGCGAAGAGTGCTAGAAAATCGTTTAAAAGTCATACCCTCCGGGTACTGCTTTGCGGTCGCGTAAGCGATTTTCTTGGGATTTTGTCATTAGACATTTGACATTGAAAGGTTATTAATAAAATGAAAAAAACCAAAATTGGTATCATCGGCGGCGGGAATATGGGTGGCGCTATTATCGGCGGCATCTGTAAGGAATACAATGTTTCTGTACGCGAGCAAGACCAAAAGCGTCTCCAATGGCTGAAGCGAAAATATAAAATAGTGACGGGAGATCTAAAGACGGTTGTAAAAAGATCTCAAGTGATCATCCTTGCCGTTAAGCCGCGGAGTTTTGATTCCGTTTTAAAAGAACTGCGGCCTCTTTTAAAACAAGATCAGTTGGTCATTTCTATCGCGGCGGGCATTACGTGCCGGTATGTCGAAAAAAGGCTTGGAACCAAAACGCGAGTTATCCGCGCCATGCCGAATCTTCCGGCTCAAGTCGGCGAGGGGATCACGGGAATTTGTGCCGGCAAAGCGGCCGGTAAAAAAGATCTCATTTTTGCGCAGGTGCTCTTCAGTCGCGTCGGAGTGACGGCTGTTCTTGAGGAGAAATATATGGATGCCCTCACGGCGGCATCCGGAAGCGGCCCGGCTTACGTGTTCCTTTTTATTGAATCGATGACCAAAGCGGTGCGGGCGTTAGGTTTTGATGAAAAAACATCCAGAGCATTGGTTTTGCGGACGATCATCGGCAGCTTGGATCTACTCGTTCAACAAAAAGAAGACGCGGGGGTTCTTCGCGCGCGCGTAACCTCGAAAGGGGGAACAACACAAGCGGCGATGGATGTATTCGCGAAGCATGATTTTAAAATGGTCTTTAAAGAAGCGTTATCGGCGGCAAAAAAACGGGCAAAAGAATTATCCAAATAGGGTTAAACCATAAGCGGATTCCCGGGGTCTGTTTGGGTGATAAAGGAGATAAAAATGGCAAAGATAGGGATTATCGGCGGCAGCGGACTTTATCAAATGGAGGGGATCGAGAAAATTGAGGACGTGACAATCCTCGATACGCCTTTTGGTCCACCTTCGGACCATTTTACGGTGGGTGTTTTAGGGGGAATTGAGGTTGTCTTTCTGGCTCGCCATGGACGGGGGCATCGGATCTCCCCGAGCGAAATCAATTACCGGGGCAATATTTTTGAAATGAAGCGCTTGGGCGTCGACGCGATCATTTCGGTCTCCGCCTGTGGGAGCATGAAAGAGGAGATCAAACCGCTTGATTTTGTCGTTCCCGATCAGTTCATTGACCGCACAAACCGCGGCAGGGAGGCCAGCTTTTTCACGGACGGCATTGTCGGGCATGTCTCGATGTCCGATCCGGTGTCGCCGGAGTTAACGAAGATCCTCATCGAGCGCGCCAAAGAAGTCGGCGCCACCGTCCATGAGAAGGGAACTTATCTGAACATGGAAGGGCCTCAGTTTTCGACCAGGGCTGAATCCAATCTCTACCGCAGTTGGGGGGTCGACATTATTGGGATGACCAATATGGTCGAGGCCAAATTGGCGCGTGAGGCTGAAATGGCTTACGCGTCTCTCTCGGCGGTGACGGATTATGATTGTTGGCATAGCGACCATGATGATGTGACGGTGGATATGATTATTAGCAATATTCAAAAAAATGTCGCTAAGGCCAAAGATATTTTGAGACGGGCAATCCCGCAAATCGGCAAGATTGAAAAATTCGGGGTACAGAACGCCTTAAAAAATGCCATCATCACGGCTCCTGAGATGATCTCCGAACGAAAAAAAAAAGAGTTGGCCATTTTAATTGGTAAGTACATTAAAGGCGAGGAATGAGCCAGACGGCAGACTATCAAAAAACACTGAATTTGCCCAAGACGGAATTTGGGATGCGGGCCGGCCTGGCCCAAAAAGAACCCGCTTTTTTAGAGAAGTGGGCCAAAGAAGATCTCTATGCTAAAATCCGTGAGCAGGCTAACGGCAAACCGTCATTCATTCTCCACGATGGGCCGCCTTACGCCAATGGCGATATTCATATCGGCCATGCCTTAAATAAGATCCTCAAAGACATCATTGTTAAATTCAGGACGATGCAAGGGTATGACAGCCTCTACGTTCCCGGATGGGATTGTCACGGGCTTCCTAT
>JAGLQN010000470.1 GCA_023136835.1 Candidatus Omnitrophota bacterium
CCACCATCCAAGGTATCTAAATATTCATCACAGCCTTCCAGGCAGTCTTCTCCGCCGTATATCTGTCCACTAAAGTCTGTAGAGTAATAAATATTAGAATAGTTGTCACCACCACCAAGGCACCCTGATGCCAAGATAGCTGTTAGAACCAGAAGTCCAATCACTTTAGCGGGTCGCATTAGCTTCTTCCTCTGCTGTAGTCAATATCCACTTTGTTTTAGTACCGATACTGTTGAGGTATTCTATGAGTTTTTCCATTTTACTATCAGGAATAACCCATGTCATTTCAGAAGAATCGTTTATAGAGATTTTGTTTGAAGCCATGATGATCAATTTGATAACGGCATTAAGTATTAAAAGCTTTGCGATTTCTTTGTGCCGGGCAAAGGGGAAAATTATTTAAGATATGGAAGCGACATTAAATTATGACCGAGATAAAGAGTTGTCCAATTTCAAATAGAATGAATAAATTGTTTTCTACAATTATGTATTTGCTGACACCGCTGGCACTTGGTTTCGCTTATTACTTATTTCTTCATAACTTAATGGCTTTTCCATTTATTCTTTTGGCTTCATTGTTTTATGGATTTGGATGCCTGGGGCTCAAAGGAATGTGGGAATTGAGAAAAAGAGATTCGTTATTTTGTTCGTAAAGAGGCATGTGTCGCAAGGTCTCCTTAACACGTCTATTCATAATCGCAAACATCCTTTAATATATTTAAAATATTAAGATTAATATAAATCGGAGTTTATAAGTACTGATAACACGTGTAATAACTGTATGATACTCAACAGTGTCAGAATTTCTAATTTCCGGACTCTCGTTAATACTTCCAAGTAGAACCACAGTAGAAAACATGAGAAATGCGATCTGTTATAACTTGATCATGTATTCTACAAAATATCATCTAACAAAGTGGTAATAAAACCTAAGAAATAATATATGTGTAAAACAGGTAATTTAAATGAATTTCAATAAAAATATGTTCGTATTTCTAATTATATTTGCAACATTTATACCACTACAAGCATCTGCCGATTGGGTTACAAATAATTCTATGA
>JAGLQN010000471.1 GCA_023136835.1 Candidatus Omnitrophota bacterium
GTATTTAGCCATTGTAATATGCCTCGTTATTTACCGTAGCTTTCGAAACGAGCATTCTCGATCTCTTCGGCTTTCTTAATGATTTTCTGTAAGTCACCAATCTTATCAATACCATGACCACCAAATAATTCAGTAATGCTCATGCGCTTGGCCATCATCATGTTCATGCCAAGTTTTTGATGTTTCAGTGATTCTTTGATACCTGAAATAAAGCCGTCTTTAAAATACAAAGCCAAACCCAGTTTCAATTCATTAACACGACCTTTCTTCATCATGTTGTCCCAGAATACCTGAGAGAACCATGCGGTAGGCTGCTTCTTGGGCACAAGACCAAGACGCTTAGCGTAAGTCGCCAGGCCATGCATAATATGCGTAATAGGCAGTTCACGTGGACAACGCACGATGCAGTTGTAACATGAAGTACACATCCACATTGAATCAGATGTCAGAACTTCTTCACGCTTACCCGCGCGAATCATCATGAAAATTTCCTGAGGAGGATGCGCCCAGTGTTTACCCAAAGGACATGAACCGGCACATACACCACATTGCATGCACATTTTCACCCATTCGCCTTCTTCGACATTGGCCTCTACTTCTTTCAGGAAGGTATTACGGTATTTTTCAACCATTTCGCTCATTGTATTGGCTCCTTAGAACTTGAATGGGCTCATGCCGATCTGTTCGATCGTATCAGCCATATCGTTAATAAGTTTTGGTACTTTATGAATATCAGTAATTGATATTTCAAAAGTTTGTACACGTTCTTTTTCAAGACTAAGCGTCTCAAGCGTATCACCCACTTTTGACATACGTTCCTGAGCTGTGCCCGAACCTTTGACAAAGTGACACTGATAGTCATCACCACTTGGGCAACCCATCAACATGATACCGTCATAACCACTGTTCATTGAATCAGTAATCCAGCTCAAGCTGACAGAACCTAAACAACGAACAGGAATGACTCGTGTGAACGCGCTGTATTCCATTTTGTTTTGTGCCGCCATATCCAGCGCAGGATAAGCGT
>JAGLQN010000472.1 GCA_023136835.1 Candidatus Omnitrophota bacterium
CCAATGGAAAGGCACATGAACTAATCCACCGGTCATATGCAGAAATCCCCAGAAACTTAAAAGCCAGAGCAAGGCAACACTCAATCCGTAACGCAGATAAAACCGCATAACAACTAAAATAACGATAATAACAACACCGATATACAGAATAAATTCATAATTAGCGCGCGTAACAGAGAAAAAAATAGCTGGGAGAAGATAGGCCAGATTAAACAGCGCGACAAACAGTATTTTCGGTTTCATATTCATGAATATATTCCTCAGTTTATTGTTCACAACGACTTTCACATCCAAAACTTTCAGGCATATTGTTCTCGAGAGTCTCACAACATTTTTCAATACATAATTTACATTCATTAAACTCTTTACTCTCAATAAACATACACTTTCCGTCAACAATAGCGCACTTTGCATATTGACGGCATCTATCCCCAAACATATAGATCTCAGTACATTCTTTCGGAACGTTCTCCCCACAGATGATATCTAAACCATGGCAGTTTTCAATACCACAGCGGGGTCTTGACTGATCACGTTTTTCCAAAGCAAGAACAGCGCTACACAATGCCAATAAAACGATTGTAAATAAAAACAAGGTCTTTTTCACTTTTCTCTCCTCTTAAGAAATTAATGTTCCATCACAAAATGATTATTGCCATGATCAAGAAGTTGAGCGGCAGAATCCATTTTGATCTCCCCTTCTCTCTTAACGGCTTTATAGTCGATCGCGGCAGATAAAAGTTCTTTTGTATACGGATGCAGCGGATTGCCGAAGATCTCATCGGACGGGGCCATCTCGACAATCTTTCCCCTATACATGACCGCGATTCTTTGGCTGATCTTTTTGACAATCTTCAAATTGTGAGAAATAAAAAGATACGTGAGATTGAATTTCTCCTGAAGATCGGCTAAAAGATCGATCAATTGTTGTTGAATGATCACATCAAGAGAGGAAACCGCCTCGTCAAGGATCAATAATTTTGGATTCAGCATAAGAGCGCGCGCAATGGCAATACGCTGGCGTTCACCTCCGCTGAATTCATGCGGGTAACGGTTTAAAATATCACCGTTTAATTGGACGGATTCAAGTAGCTGGCGCGCACGTTCTTGTCTTTCTCCTTCAGACCGGTATTGCTCTTTTTCAAGAGTTAAGGCTTCACGCATAACCCTGCGGATGGTAAAGCGCGGGTCAAGGCTGCTATACGGGTCCTGAAAAACCATTTGCATATTTTTGCGGGATTGGACTAGCCGCCGGTTGGGAAGATGCGTGATATCCTGCCCGTCAAAGACGATCGATCCGGCATCGGCACGCATAAGTTTTAAAATGATCCTGGCCAGGGTTGTTTTTCCGCAACCGGATTCTCCGACAAGACTGATATTCTCCCCAGAGCGTACGGCGAGATCAATACCATCGACAGCCTTAACATGGTCACCCGTCATGCCGAAAAACCCGCCCTTGATCGGAAAATACTTTTTTATGTTTTTTAATTCAAGTAACATCATCTACATTAGCGCTTCCATTAATTCCCGGGTATATTGGTGCTTGGGATTACTTAAAACATCACTTGTTACACCACTTTCAACGATCTTTCCTTGCGTCATAACAGCAACATGGTCTGCCATATGCTCAACCATTCCTAGATCATGCGTGATCAGCAAGATTGAAAGTTTTAGTTCACTCCTTAATTTCTTAAATAATTCGATGATGCGCGCCTGTAGGGTCACATCTAAATTACTTGTCGGTTCATCGGCAATAATAAGCTTCGGATCGCCGGCAATAGCTTGGGCGATCATCGCCCTCTGGCGCATTCCTCCGCTTAACTGATGCGGATAATCTTTGGCCATACGCTTAGGGTAAGGCAGGCCGACTAAATCCAATAATTCCAAAATTCGTCTTTGCCTTTGCGCGCGATCCAAGCTTGTATGAACCTGCAAGACTTCGCCAATCTGGTAACCGATACTAAAGACCGGATTAAAGGCGTTGAGAGGCTCTTGGAAAACCATGCTAATCTCCCCTCCCCGGACTTTCCGTATACGCTCTTTGGAGGCTTTAAGCAAATCTTCGTCGTTAAAGAATATTTTTCCGCTTTCGATACTCAAGGCAAGCGGGAGCAATCGAAGGATCGCAAGACCCGTCGTTGTTTTGCCGCTTCCGGAACCACCGACTAAAGCCGTAATGCTTAATTCAGGTATCTCGAGATTGACGCTATCTAACAGGATCTTCGCGCCGGCAACTTCATCAACCGCTACCGTAATATTTTCAAGATGGATTAAAGGTAAAGACATAAATTAACGTTCTCCTTTAAGCATGGGATCAAGGCAGTCACGCAGCGCGTTGCCGATCACATTGAAACAAATCACCGTCAGGAAAATAAAGAATGCCGGGAATAAGATCCACGGCGCGAATTTAATACGAATAATACTCATCGCATCTGAAAGCATGTTTCCCCAACTGGCAAAAGGATCCTGTATCCCCAAGCCGATCAGGCTTAACGCCGATTCGCCTAAAATATAGCCGGGAATCGAAAGCATGACCGCAAAAATGGAATAAGATAATGTGTGCGGCAAGATATGGCGAATGATGATCTTAAAATTCGATAATCCAAGACTTTTTGCGGCCAGCACATAGTCACGTTCCCGCAGCGAAAGACACATCCCGCGGATGATCCTTGCCAGGCTCGCCCAGCCGATAAACGAAAGAATAAAAATGATCGAAAAATACACTTGCACGGAGCTGAAATTATCCGGCACAGCCGCGCGCAGGGCCAACAACAAATAAAATCCGGGGACCATCATGAACATCTCGCATACGCGCATAAGAATGTTGTCTACCCGACCGCCGTAATATCCGGCGATCCCGCCGACGATCAATCCGATAGAAAATGAAATCAAGACACCGATAAGGCCGATCGACAAAGAAACCCTCCCGCCAAAAAGCAGCCGCGAAAACAGATCGCGTCCACGCGCATCAGCCCCCAGCAAATAAATACGCCCCCCCTGCGCGACACCAAAAAGAT
This sequence comes from Candidatus Omnitrophota bacterium, assembly GCA_023136835.1. Classification (GTDB taxonomy): domain Bacteria; phylum Omnitrophota; class Gorgyraeia; order Zapsychrales; family Zapsychraceae; genus 2-02-FULL-52-10. Next base: position 3,018 of record JAGLQN010000472.1, read on the forward strand.
GATGCCGTGCACGAATAAATCCGAAAAGTTTGTATTCATCACCTTTAGAAAAAAAGTGTAGCGGATATTTCTGGGTAGGATCAACCGTATAAACACGTTTATAGTACTCATCGAACGTCAACTTGATCCCCTGGACATACGGCCAGGTCATTTTGCCTTGATCCATAAACTTCACCTGTGTCGGCGGGCAATACGAATAATTCCGATCCTCATTCTTAAATGAATACGGTGAGAGAAAATCGGCGAAGACCGCCCCGAAGTAAAGAAGACATAGAATAATCACACAAGTCACTGCAAACCGATTTCGCGTGAAGGCGCGAAGCGCGATCTGAAATTCACTCATATGTTCATTACGTTTAGCCATAAATAACTCTCATTGTGCATCATCCTATTAATCATTAAACATGCTGTTAATCATACCGGATCCTTGGATCAACTTTGGCCAAAGCAATATCGGCCAATAAATTTCCGATGATAAACAATACACCACCCATCAACATGCTGGCCATGACCAGATAAATATCCTTAGACCGCACCGCCGTGAGCATCAGAGAACCTAATCCGGGCCAGCTGCAAATGATCTCTGTCAGCGCCGCCCCGCTTAAAAGCGACGAAAACTGATAACCCAATAATGTAATGAGAGGATTAACGGCATTGCGTAACGCGTGATGATAAACAACCCTGTTCTCCGGCAAACCCTTGGCCCTCGCCGTCAAAATATATTTCTGGCCTAATGCTTCGAGCATATTTCCCCTCATAATCCTCTGCAAACCGGCGACCGATCCAATAGAAAGCGCAACGGCAGGGATAGCCAGATGCCGCAATATATCAAAGAATTTGCCGAAAATATTCATGTCCTCAAAATTCGGGCTCACCATGCCGCCGAGAGGCAACACTCCAGGCAGCTGGCTGGCAAAAAAGAGGAATATCATGACCAGAAAGAAACTCGGTAAGGATAAACTGATATAGGAAAAAAACTGGATGAACCGGTCGATGAAACGGTTACGGTTAAGCGCCGCCCAAATACCAAGCGGAATGGCAATGGACCACGTAATGAGAAAACTTGCAAAAGAAAGGATAAAGGTATTGAGCAACCGCCCGGCAATGATCTTGGAGACGGGAATGTTGAAATGAAAGGAATAACCGAATTCAAGCCTGAAAATATTCCTGACCCAGCTGAAAAACTGAACCCACCAGGATTTATCCAACCCGTACATGCGCTCGTAATGCGCGATCGTCTCCTCGGAGAATTGAGGATCAAGGCGCATGCTGTCCAAATAACTTCCAGGCGTGCCGCCCATCAACGCAAAGGTCAATAAAGCAATGCCTAAAAGCATCGGGACCGCCGTCAGTATTCTCTTAACAATAAAACGCCACATGGTTATCGATATTCTTCCTTGAGATACAGCTCTTCTAAATTATGAAAGATCCCCCCGTAATTGGTGGGCTCTAGATTCTCAAACTTATTACGCACACCGGTGATCCGCGCGTCAAGCACCGTATAAATAACAGGCAATTGTTGGGAGACGATCATTTGAAATTCATCATAGTAGACTTTACGCTTATCTTCATCTAATTCCTGGACACCGCTTAAGAATAACTCATCAATTCTTGCCTCCCATGGTGTCGCGGGCGACTCCTGGCGAGGATACCAAAGATGCAATTGTCCTTTCGAGCTCCAGACATTCTTTCCGAAATGCGGCTCAATGCCGCCTGTCAGGCCTAAAATGATCGCGTCCCATTCAAAGGTTGAATTCAATTTGCTGACCAAAGTATTAAACTCTAACGCCAGGAAATTCACTTTCATGCCTATTTTTTCCAGGTCCCGGCGGATGATCCCCCCGATATCAATGCGTTCTGTGTTCGCGGAATTTGTATATATATTAAACTCGACTTTATTTCCTTGCGCATCTTCGATGATACCGTCTTGATCTCTATCCTGAAAACCGGCATCCCTTAAAATCGCTTTTGCTTTCTCAAGATCGTAAGAATATTTGGTAACATCCCGGTTGTGAAAAAACCCGACCCCCGGCCCGATCGGCGAGTGCTGAGGGTATCCTAATTTGTTTTTCACGATCTCCGTTATTTTTTCTTTATCAATGGCATGCGCCACCGCGCGCCGGAATTCAACATTCTTGAACCAGGCCAACTTGTGAGGTTCAACGAAAGGTTTTCCCGTTTTCGAATTTATTCCCGAATTCTGATTGAATGTGACAAAATTGCTTCCTGTCGCTGGACCTAGATCGTAAACAGTAAAACCTCTCTCTTCCTCCAAAGGTTTAAGCAGCGGGTAATCCATGCCGCGAAATCCGTAAGAATCCGTTACCCCCTCTACAAACTTCAGTAAAGCAACATCCAGATTTTGAACGATCAAATAAATGATCTTGTCAATATAGGGAAGCTGATCCCCTTCCGGCGAGCGCTTCCAATAGCGGGGATTGCGTTTGAAAACCAACTGCTGCCCCGGATCGTAACGGACCAGCATATAGGGCCCGGTCCCGACGATCTCGCTTGGGCGGGTATCAATGCCCCAAGTGAAATTAAATTCTCCTTTATCAACGATCTTTTTTAGTTTGTGCTTAGGTAAAATCGCCTGCCCCATACCTCTTAAGAACGGGGCAAACTTCACGGGAAGCGTAAAACGGACTGTATAGTCATTGACTTTCTCGACCGCAAATGTCTGGCTCTCGATCGTAAAAATATCCCTCGCCGAACTCGGGATATCAGGGTTATAGACCAGATCATTAAAGGTGAAAAGAACATCGTCGGCTGTAAAGGGCATCCCATCATTCCACAACACATCTTCACGCAGATAAAACGTCCACCTCAGGCCGTCTTCGCTGACTTCCCAGCGCTTAGCTAAATGAGGCTCGACTTTAGTCGTAAACGCATTGGTGGTCGTGAGCCCTTCAAAGATGTGGCCGGTGACGAGCGTCGTCGATGTTTCTTTAGCGATAATATCATTGAAAGATTTGGGATCAGAGGTCGTGGATAAAACCAGTTGACCTCCGTATTTACTAGAAGGGGATACTTGCCCGTAACTCAAAGATGAAAAAAACAGAATCAGTATTAAACCGGCAAATATCATTTTAAGAGATGCACCTATCTTTGGCAATAGCTGAAACCTTTTAATAGTTATATGATAAACATCACTTTGCACGAGCTTCAAATCCACTCCATAGATAAACCTAACCCGTTGAAAATATCTCAATTTGATATGTAAGATTCAGGTGGCACTCATGAAGTGAAATTGAGCCCCGAGTAAGAACGAGGGGCAATTTGAACGGAATGAGTGACACCTGAATCTAAAACGAACTTCATGCTCTCTATAACAATGTATCTCGAGAACTAAAAAAGCGTATAGATGAACGGAGCTACAGCCGAACTTTCCGTAAAAACAATCAGAAGGCTTAACAGCACAAAAATAAGAATGATCGGCGCGAGCCAATACCGTTTTCGCACCCTTAAGAAATCCCAGAACTCCATTAATATGGAAACTTTTGACATGTGTTTTCTCCTCTAGAACTGACGCGCGTAATCATTTTTATCAAAAGCGGTTTGTTCCTTGCTCTTCCAATAGGAATGGTTATCGCGATCGATTCTTTGATCAAGCAGGTCTTTCCTCAACAATCTTAATACAATACCGGCAACACCAAAAACCAGATAAAACAAAAGCGAAAGAATAATGCCGGTAATAACGCTCCCAATAAAATGCGCCACTTTCATCCATTTCTTATACAATGGCCGCAATGAACTATATCTTACGGCGGTCAGAAGAATCAGCGCGATAATGCAGGGAAAAAGTATCACGTGCGCGTTATGCCAGCCTTGATGACGCCAAAGATGAACACAGATCAGGCTTAAGATAACCGCTAATCCATAGCCAAAGACAGTTAATTGTTTTTTCTCTTGGTCCATGCTAATCGAGAACGGATGAAATATCCTTCTCCCTCCACTTTTCGCTTTGCGGCTGCTTAGCTTTATCACAAATACAATTCCCGAGGATGAGATAATCCATATCCGTGCGCATAAAACATCTATAGGCATCCTCCGGCGTGCGGACAATAGGCTCACCGCGAACGTTAAATGATGTGTTTATTATAACAGGACAACCCGTTTGCTCATAAAATTCTTGAATTATTCTGTAATAAACAGGCTTGGTTTTCTTCGAAACTGTTTGAATACGAGCTGAATTATCCACATGAGTGACCGCTGGGATAAGCGAACGCCGGACGCTCAATCTTTCCCGGATGTCTTCAGACTTATTGTCGGGCTCGCCGGTAAGTTTATCCATCCGCACAGGCGACACTAAGAGCATATAGGGACTGGTTTGGTTTAAGTCAAAATATTCACTTGCCCTTTCCTCCAGGACACTTGGCGCGAACGGCCGAAATGATTCGCGATATTTGATCTTGAGGTTAATAAGGCTCTGCATTTTCTCTGAGCGCGCATCGGCAATAATACTGCGCGACCCAAGAGCGCGAGGACCAAATTCAAGACGGCCGTCGAAAAGCCCCAGGACTTTTTGTTTATCGATCAGTTGTGCCGCTCTTTTGGGAAGATCGCTTGGATCTGATTTCTCATAGGGAATACCTTTTTTGATGAGAAAATCTTCTATATGCTCATCACTATATTGAGGCCCAAGATAAGAACCCTTTTGATGATCATCCGTATTATTACTTTCGCGTTGATTATTTAAATAACGGTACCATATAAATAAGGCAACCCCTAATGCCCCACCGGCATCACCGGCAGACGGCTGGATCCAGATCTGCTTAAATTTACTTTCCCTTAATATCTTTCCGTTTCCCACGCAATTAAGAGCAACCCCTCCGGCCAGGCATAAATTTTCCTTTTTTGTCACTTCATAAACATGGTTGGCCATCTTGAGCATGATCTCCTCTGTCACTTCCTGAATAGACCGGGCAATATCCATATCCTTC
>JAGLQN010000473.1 GCA_023136835.1 Candidatus Omnitrophota bacterium
TATAAATTAATATTATTTCAATTATTATCATATCAATTATTATCATATCATCATAACACACTTAAGTAATATTTGCAAGTATTTAATTAAAATTTATCTTCCATGCAATATGTATGTGGAAAAATATAAACAGGTTCTCCTTCCATGTTAACTAAAAGTTAAATTAATTCCAGAAACAGCATCATCTGGATAGTTTTGGCATATTTTAAAACTATTAAATATAATCTGTGCATCGGTTATGTATACGCCAGTAGCTCCGGTAGATCCGGACGCTGACTGCGCTACGATTGCGAACTCGCTTATTGTGTATCCGGAAGTATTGATCCATCTATCATCGACAAAATCGATTGGCCCGTAATTTCCGAGCAAATCGAATAGTATTGATTGATAGTAAATTCCAGACGCACTTAGCGACCAGCTTGTCAATAAAGTTAGTGTGCCAACATTGCCCACTATTGTTTCAAATGGATCAATCTCGTCATCGTGTTGCCAGGTAAGCCTAAATCGAAAATATAATCCATGATAATCGATTGAGCTTGGACTACTACCGGTTATGTCTATATTTTCAAAATCAACTATTAAATATTGATCGCCGGAAGTGTTGCCAAGTTTTAATCCTGGCTCAAACGTCATTATTTGAGCAACCACTGAATCTATATCTCTAGTGTCACTATATTCGAAAGCCGCCTGGAGTATCCCACTATTCGTTAAGGATAATGGTGTCGTCCACCAGCTTGAACAAAAAGGTGGTAATTGTTCTGAGATATATAAACAAAGTTCATATTCTATTGAAAATGGCCATGACTCAAGGTATGGAAAAATAAACATCCATAAGCAACATTGAGCTGGATTGTCTTTAAAGCCAATAACTTTTGCGTTAGCCCATTCCTGATCGTCAAATTTAACTAATACATTATCACCGTTTTCAAATACGCTTGAATCACAACTCATATATGAAACAGGAATGCCAAATAAATTCAATTCCTGATTAACATCTAACGACTGTTGACTACTTGAAGTAATATCTAATTTAACATCGCAAGTGTGAGATTCATTATCAATATTTGATATTACGCCATAACGATATGTAGGCTTCCATTTTTGCCAGCCAGGTAACATTGCGAGATTGTAAAAAGTTGCT
>JAGLQN010000474.1 GCA_023136835.1 Candidatus Omnitrophota bacterium
AAATATTGTTTTTTGATAAAAATGTCTTTCGTTTTTAGTTTCATGAGGGATGGTAATACGTTGCCATATGAAGGTTGTTCAGGTCGATAGTGCACCTTTCCTTCTTTATCTTTTCCTTTCCAATCTGGATACCGGTCCAATATTCCCATAATATTTATATTTGCTTATGCAGTTAGCTCCGAAAACGTAATGGTGCGACAGTTAAGACAAGCAGATAACAAACGATCAAACATTTGTGGTTCCCAGAATCTACGGTTCAACCTGTAGCAAAATTCAGAGAGATAACGGCTGGTGTGTTTGGAACTGACTCCATGGTAAATACCTCGGATGTTCCCTTTGACATTTGCTATCATTAAGTGGTTGTACGCTAAATGGGATTCACTCCTCCCTATAGCCAACGTCAGCAACATGATGGCATAGGGATCACTTAACATCTTTTTTTTACTGGCCTGAGGGAGCCCGATTCACGGGCTCCCGACCAAGCTCATTCAGCAGTCGCAATCGCCCTTATCAAAATCTATATCAAGCCGAACCGACTTGACTGTCACGCACTTGACGTCCTTTGACGGGATATCCAGGCAGTCAAGTAGCTTTTTCGCAGATCCGATGCATTTTTTGCCGCTCGGTAGCTGGTCACGACGATTGAAGGGAACCACAATATCGGGATCAAGCCGATACGTCATTCCCCCGACTGTCACACCGTCGGCTAACACTTGCACACTTACATCTCGGTCTGCCGTGGCGACAACATCTCCAGGCTCAAAATCAGCTCCTGGGTGGAGTTCTATAAAGACCTCACGCCGGGTTTGCGCATCAAGCGTGAAACGCGACGTAGGTAAATCGCGAAACTTGACGCGCCAACCGCGCTTGATTAGTAACGGCGGCAGCGTGGCTTCAATATCTATCGTGGCCCTGCGCGGATTCGGATTACCAGCCCAGAAGCTGATCCCGTCGAGCCCTAACAAGAGGCCTTGGATTCCCCCGCCGCCTGGCACTGGGTGAACATTACGCTGCCCGATATTGTTATCGTTCGGGACCAGACGCCATTCTGGAATTACTTCGCCCGCAGTGAAGTTATCAATATTGCTTGGATCATTCGTCGCAGAGACAATCATCAATACGCAGTCGTGTCCATAGGAGTTGATGTTTGGCGTCCATTCGAATGGGCCAACAATTTGTTCTTCTGTGTCGATGGCGCCGAGTCCTCCAACGACAATCTGTGGCGTGATCATAGCCTGGAAGTCGTTTGGCCAAAGGAGGCCCGCACCCGGCAAGCAATGGAATCCGCGTACAATGACGTTGGTCGCCGCCTGTGTTCCTCGATTCTTGATTCGGACGTACATATAGTTTGATTCACCAACCATTGGCTCATCGTGGGTTGCGCCACCATCAGCCGCCCGACGATTCCAAATTGTGGTCGTGTGCCAATGTACATGTTGGAAATCATAGTGACCTGTCCGGCCATCATCAATGTATACATCGACGTCCGGGGGCGCACCCGGAGTCGTCACAGGGGAAGGCGCACCTGCCGGTTGGTAGAGCCCCTGACGTTCGAAAGACCAGCGAATCACCTTATTGTAAGCTCCCCCAAATACGCCCTCTGAGGTCCAGTTTAAGAGATCGACTGCCCGCATCGAATTGGCGAAGTCGAGTGCGTTGCCGGGGTTTGTTGCTGGCGTCAATGTCCCGACTGTCCGCAGTATCAAATATGCCATCATGCGTGATGCGAATTGTCGCCGACTCAAATTCGGATGACCGCCTCCGATGGACAGGTAAATACGGAACAACGTCGTTGAGAGTATCTGCTCACTCTCATAGCCAGGATTAAATGGTCCAATACCCGTATCATTAACGCCACCCCACGCCCATCCTGCTGCAGGATCCCGGTCGCACCACCGGATTGGAATCCACGGTGTCAGTTCAAAGCGATCTGGTGCATTCGAATCGGGATCGGCAACAATCATTGCCATGCTGTCACCGGCACTGTGTGCAAAACCAAAATTTGGCCCGTCGACGTGGTCATGAAGAATACCGTGTCCTCCGAGTTCGTGCAGGTGCACCCGCCAGTCGGCCGCGATACCAATGAGGTCCGCAGGCGGTGGTGTGTCTGCCAGACCATAGCAGCAGTGGTCGATGCCGTCCCCATCTCCCATACAATGTGCATTGATGGTTGAACCACGACCGCGATGATCAACGGGAATGGGGAAACTCGTTCCATTGAAATAGGTGGCAATCGGAAAACCCAGGCTCTCCACAAGGGTGAAGAAACGGTCAGTGTGATAGTAGGCGTTGACGGCAGCGAATTCGTCTGTACGTGCGTCGTAGTTAAAGTCTGTTCCCACTGGTTCGGTCGGGGCCGGAATGCCGTCTGGCAAGTGGACATGCTGGATATCCGCATAAGTTCCACGCAAATGCTGGACCCCACCTACGGGAGCATCAAGATTCTGCAGAACTACCGAGGTGCGATGTGGATTCAAGACGGCGTTACTTTGGTTCGGATCCATTGCTGCGTTGCCGGTCGAAGTGACTGGGTCCTGGACAAATACCATACCGTTAACCCCTGAGACGAGCGCACGGAGATAAAGAATGGTACCCGTCTCTAACTCGATCAAAGCCCGCCAATTGAGGCGCTCATATTGTGGTGTCCAGAGAGAAAGGATGACCTCAGCTACCAAGTAATAGTTGCCGTCTTCGATAGTCTCCGGCACCGGTGGAAGCGGTAATGTTGGTTCATATTCTTCCTCGAAGTTTCTGATGCCTTCGGCCTTTTTTGCACCGACCAAGGCTCTTGGTTGTTTTTCTCCCTGATCCGGTAGTCTTGCCGAAGCATCATACCGATAGATGTAAAATCGTCCTCTAACGATTCGGTCGCCTTTTCTGGTACTTTCGTCTTCGATATACTGGCCTTTCTGCAGTTCCTTGAACTGTGTCCAGTCAAACTGCTCTCTGACGAATCCCACAGCCTCTTCTTCCTTTGTCGTCGGATCGAAGAGTTTTCGATATTTTTCAATGATTTCTGAATCGGGAAGCTTCGCTTGAATACCACGGTGACTTGTATTCACTGCACTGACAATGCGGTTCGGATTATGTTTCACTGTAACCGTAATGCCAGCGTGCCAAACTGGAACGTTTAGGTAGGTCTGAACAAGAGCAGTGGTCGTCGAGTCAAAGAATGTCTTTTCCTCAGACAGTCTGTATTCAATGTCTCGTTCAAGGGGATCCAGGTATGAGGCTTTCTGATGCGCCCGCACCAGCTGGACCTTTGATACATCGATAACATCAGCGACTTTTCGTAGGTAGTCGATGGCTGCGAGTCTCGCGCTTAATTGGTCAGATGGCATATAAGCTTGGAAATGATTGATACCCCGAACAACTCCATCAGCATCAATCGTAAGATCGGCTTGTAGAAATGGATCGAATTTAATAAACATTTTCTACCTCCATATAATTAATTGAGTTTTATAGTTACCAAAGTAGTTAGGATTCTTTAAAAGACGTGCCTGAAAATGTTTTCGCTCATATTCAGGGGTATGAAGTGTTGCCTCAATATTCAATGCTTCTAGGCTAATGGGTCCAACAACACCATCTTCCTCTAGCTTTTTACTCCCTTGGAATTTGACAACTGCTTTTCTAGTTTCGTGGCCGAAATTTCCATCAATATTACCAGGATTAAATCCAGATTCCTCCAGAGTGCTCTGAAGCTTCCGAACTAAATCACCCTTAGAACCAATTCTTAGATGCATTTCTTTTCACTTCCTAATATACACTAGTTTGTTGGAAATGCCATCACTATTCTGATTAATTTCTATGTGAAATGTTCGCCAATACTATCAGAAATGCTTCAAAGTCAATATGTAATTTCTGAGTTTTAGTATCCTCAGACATTTCATCTGAGACACTCCCAATTATTTGTTTATTCTTAAAAGTATTTAAGATTAACGGTTTAGAGGGCCTTGTGTATTTGTGTATAGAAGCAATCAAATTAGAATGTAATCTGGTTTTTGATCGTGCATAGTTCAATTTTATAATCAAAAGTGAAGTGGGTGAATAACTGATGATCTGGACTGGCCAGTTCTAGTCTGCAGGTAGTTATTCTGGAAAGGCTCAATACATCGTTTACAATTGTGGTGATTTAGCGTCGAAATTCCATAGCGCATATAGATGATGTGTCATGGTAAAATCAGACGAAACATATACAGAAGAAGAACAGGAGCGTATCGATGCGGTCAATCGATATCAGAGAGGCGAACGCCCATCCAAAATTTGCAAAAGTCTTGGCAGATCAAGAGTGTGGTTGCGGAAATGGATCAGAAGATACAACGATTCTGAGAAGAGTAGTAAGACGGGGTGGTTCAAGGAAGAATCCAGAGCACCGAAGAATGTTCACCGGAAAACGGATTTGGAGATAGAACTGCTTGTGGTGAACGTGCGAAAGTCACTCTTGGAAGGGTCAACCGAAGACACAAAGTATCGTTGTATCGGAGCCGTTGAGATACAATTTCGTATACACGAGCTTGATTACTCAGAAGATGAGACCCCAAGCCTGTCAACAATCAAACGCATCATTAAAAGGAACGGCCTGATAGTCCAAAAGAGGAAGCGATACATCAGATGCA
>JAGLQN010000475.1 GCA_023136835.1 Candidatus Omnitrophota bacterium
TGGGCCAAGTATTTTATTGAGGAGGGTAAGATTGAAAAGGTGGAGAGGACACTCAACAGAATTCTGGACTATATGGACGGTAAAGAATTAGATTTGAATTTAGGGCAGACAACAGATATTGTGCGTTGTTGCCTTTTTCTTGCGGTAGACTGGAGGATGAGGGAATCCATGATGTTCTCTTTGCCGGTTGCGAAGATCCCGTTTGTCGGCACGAGGTTGCGCAGTAGTCGATGGCTTGATGCCGCGCGCGGGCTTTCTCCTCAGATAGCGGCAAAGGAGTGTTTGCGGATGGCTGAAGTAGCGACTATATGGGGAGGCAACAGGGGTATGCTCAACCAGCTCTATCAGTGGGTCCTCCTGTTCGATCCAGCCTATTCGGTAGCACACCGCAGGCTGTTTTACCTTTATCTGCATGCCGGCGAATACAGAAAGGCATTGAAGTCTCTTGCCCGGGCCAAGCGGCATCGTGAAACCCTCAGTACCCTCCTTTGTGAAGCTATCCTGCACAAGGAGCAGAATAGGTTTGATGAGACCCTCGCGGTGTTTCGCCTGATCTCAAGGCAATTCCCGTATGCCATCCAGTTTTATTATGGCATCTTGTATTGTAGGTTGAACCACAAGCGCTTCGGCCTATCACAAGAAGAGCAGTTGGAGTATTTTTTAAAGAAAGAGGATCTGAGGAAGATTGAACCAAATGAATTCATTCTGAGTGCGATGATCGCGGAATACACCGAGAATCTTTTCGTAGCCATCGAGGGGTATGAGGAGGCGCTGCCGCGGGATCTCGCCACATGGCAGAGAGAAGCCGTTCAGGATGCCCGTCTCTACGCGTATCAGCGGTTGAATTTTAGAGTGTCCGAATCCGGAAGAAAGACCTCTTCGCCTCTGGGGGCGCACAGCAAAAGCCGAGAGGGGACCAGATTACCCTTAAGAAAGAGAAGAAATGGAACAACATACGGTTACGCACGGCAAAAGGCCGGAAGCGCTTTATTGGATTCACGCACCTTTCTTAGTTCTTGGATAGAAAAGGGGACAGCGGCCATTTCTTCTGGTCC
>JAGLQN010000476.1 GCA_023136835.1 Candidatus Omnitrophota bacterium
GACATGAAGAATTCGATTATGTCGTTTTTGTTCCTTGGCGTTTCATGACTTGACAAAATAAATACAGAATGACTTATTTTCATTCCTATATTCACGTCAAACGTTCTGAGCTGTCCTTGATAAAACATAGTGTGTTTCATATTGTATCACCAATAACTACATTGTTTTAACTATATATAAACGTAACGGTCTAAGAGATTAACCTATTCGTGTAACAACATATTCGTGAATTGATATATCCATGCCATCTTCTCGTTCAATCTTCTTTAAGAGTGAAACCACTTCTGATTCTGGCAGTCTGAAAGTTCGCTTAATCTGAGCGAAGGTTATTGTATCGAACATTTCTAAATACTTGATTAGAAGTTCGTACTTGTGTTGTTCGCAGATATGGATTACTTTCACATTCATATCGTCCATACCCGGTAAATCGGATATCATACTTGTTGTGTGATACTCTAATTTGCATCCACATTCTGATTTAAATTCCATTTTTATTCCTCATTTTGTCTTGGTTTCTGTAAAATACATCGAGCACTTTGCGTTCCGCTCCCTTCCGCACTTTGCAGTTACTATCGGTGCAAACGTATTCACAATTGTCACGCAGACGGCACACATCACAACAATGAGATAAATTCACTGGGCAATGTACTTTTTTGACGCATGATGTCATGTTATAAACTACGAACCTGTCATCGAGAATCGGTTCGATAAGTGGTTCGATATCCCTTTCCCAGTCGAAGCCATATGCTCCACACTCAGGGCGTGGTAGAGCAATCTTTTTGAAGTTGTGCCTGTTCACCAGAGCAAGCATAAGCTTGACAGATTGGACTATCAGGCCAATACTTGGCTTTCTATCATAGTTGAACTTTACAGGCAACGAACAGAAGTGTGGCTTGCCGTCCCTGGCAAATAAGCAGGGCACATTACCATGATCTACAATGTGATGAGCAAGATAATGTGGCAGATTAGAATCGCTCTCCTTGGCTTCTAACGCAAGACCGCTTTCCATCACCAATTCGGCATTTTTGATACGATCACTGGTGGGTATGCAAATAACATCCGCATCGGT
>JAGLQN010000477.1 GCA_023136835.1 Candidatus Omnitrophota bacterium
AACGAATGAACTTATGGGTGCGGTTTCACCTGAGTACTTACCGGGCAAATTTGCAGAAAAACATCTTGATGAGTGTACCCACACAGAATGCCGTTTTTGTAGTGGTCAGCAATGCTGCTTTGGAATGCGTGACCTCGGATGCCCCCGGCTCAATCCTGAGTTACTTCATAAAACAGATCATGTATCTTCGGTAGTCCTTGCTGCTTACAAAGCGGGATTTTGTGAACCACACGAAATAAAAGAAATCACAGAGGGACTTATAGATTTAATCATGCCCATTAAAGAAAATAGCGTCGAGAAATTGTTTTCATTTATTTTCGGCGGTGTGGAATTCACCCCACGGGATCATGCCAGTGACCAAACTTCTTGTCCACACTGTTTCGCAGACAATCACGATATAAAACATCCTGAACGGCACCAAGGCTTTTTGGGTTATAAGAAGCTTAATAAAGAGAAGTGTGCAGCCTGTTTCAGATGCATAAATTGTTTCAGCACATTCTTTTATCACGTCAATAGGAGTTGGGTAGAAAAGTGGCAGTAGTACAATTAACTTTCGATAATAGAAAGATACAAGACCATGTAAGACAGAGAATACCCATCTATTTCCCAGACCCTGAATGCTCAGAGTGTGGATTCAGACATTGCCACTGTAGAGATTACAGAACAAACATAACTATTTATTACGGTCTGAGCCGTAATTATTGGGAAAATAGAATTAATTAGGATGTAAAAAAAATGGACTTAGCAACACAATTAGGAATCGTATCGGGTGCAATGGGTGTAATCATACTTTTATTCACTGCTTACTTTCTGTGGATACCGAAGGATAACGTTTCTAAAGTAATAAGAATTGTCCAGAATAAAGAGAAAATACAAGCTATAAAAGTTATTCTCTTGATTCTAACTGTGGTGTGGCTCATAATAGCTTACAAACTTATTGTTCAGGTTTTATCTTAGACCGTTACGCTTTTATATCATCAGAACTATCTAAGTTATGGTGATACAATTGAGTGAATCAAAAAGAAATCAAAAACTTGAAATTGTGCATAGAACTTTAGATGAAGAATTAAGCTTCATTGATCTAAATAAAATTCCTGAGCTTGTTGAAAGTCTTAAACTGATTGCCAAAGACTTAGGTGATGCCATATACCTGCCTGACTTCAATCATGTTGACGGCATACCTCCAGAGTCGTATTCCTGCCCTGGATGTGGCAGTACGAATTTGAGGACAATCCTGATGCATGAAGTGTCAGATGTAGATGAATTCCCAATCAACCCTGCTCCAGTGTATATAAAGACATGCAAAGCGTGTGGACACATTTATCACGTTGATGAATCAGGCAAACTCTGTCAGGTGGACTGAAACCGACAAGGAGATTGACGACATTGACTATTAAAGCCAAAGAAAATTCTGAAATAGATACTGAAATCAAAGTCCTGAGCGATGAAATCGCCTCCGTTGTAACGCAACGAGAAGAACTGCATGTAAAATACATAGAAGACGATTATCTCTATGCAAACAGGAT
>JAGLQN010000478.1 GCA_023136835.1 Candidatus Omnitrophota bacterium
ATGACCCCTGTGAGGGTGTGGTCTGTGATAATGTCTGCATAGGTAAAGATTTGTGGTCCCAGAAATGCGTGGGTGGTTCCTGCGTCCCTGACCAGTTAATTGAGAGTAACTCAGTAACCTGCGGTTATGACCCCTGCGAAGGTGTGGTCTGCGAGAATGTCTGTGTCGGTAATAATCTTTATTCTCAGAAATGTGAGGATGGTTCCTGTGTCCCTGACCAATTACTTGAAACGAACTCATCATTATGTGACATTGTGCTATGTGAAGGCGTTGTTTGCTCCAAGGTCTGCGTAGGTTATAATCTCTGGTCTCGAAGATGTATTGCAGGAATGTGTGTTTCTGACCAACTGATTGAAAGGGATTCGGTATTATGCGGCTACATCCCAACAGATCCTTGTGAAGACATTGTTTGTGAAAATATCTGTATAAGTAACAACCTCTTTTCACAAAGATGTATAGATGGTACATGCTTCCCTTATCAACTGATTGAAGACAATTCAGAATTGTGTAAACTCTGTGAAGGTGTAGTATGCGGTAATACCTGTGTGGGTAATGATTTATGGTCCCAGCGTTGTGACCCCGATACCGGTAACTGCGTGCCGAATCAGTTACTTCAACAGGATTCAATTAACTGCAAAATCCCTGACCAGATACCATCAGACGAATCAACAATCAATACTTACTTAATACTCGGTGGGTTTGGCCTTATGGGATTGGCAATGCTGATACTAAATAAAAAATGATAGAAAATATATAAATGGAATTGATCTAAATGGCGATATATTATGTATCGACAATAGGAAGAAATACCGATCCAGGAACTTTAGAAAAGCCATGGAGAACACTTGCATATGCTGAGTCTAAACTTTCAAGTGGAGATGTTGTTTATGTGAGAGGGGGAGTGTATCAAGAATATTTCAAAATAGATGTGCCTGGTGTAACATTTCGAAACTATCCTGGTGAATCACCAATTATTGACGGTGATGAAGAAATACCAGGAGATTGGATTCCTCTCGTAGAAATAGCTTCTGATAATGTTACATTCGATGGTTTTGAAGTACGAGAAAGTTCTGGTACAGGGATTTCACTTGGTGGAAATAATAACACAACAATAAAAAATTGCGAGATACATGAAACTTATCGTCAGGCTTTGCAAATTATAAATTCTGACAATGCTCTTATTGAAGATTGTAATATTTACAAAGGGGCTAAAGTATACTATATTTGGAACGATACTAGAGGTAGGCCGCCTACTGTTACGACTAAGTACAGCGATTCTCCTACATTCAGGAGATGTAAAATACATGATTCTTATTTTGAGAATATTGACATAGATGTAGGCACAACGAATGCAACTATTGAATATTGTGAAATATATGG
>JAGLQN010000479.1 GCA_023136835.1 Candidatus Omnitrophota bacterium
TCAGAGTTCATCCTTTTGTTATGCTGTTTTCTTAGAAAAGCAATGTCGATGGTTTCTTTCCGCAGTCTTTCCTTAGCTTCGTACAGAGACGTAGTCTTGATCTCCAAAAGATGGGTGGAGGAGATAATGAACAACGAGTGACCATTATAAACAGCCACCGATTTTGAAGAATATGCATCCGAAAAAGTTGGACCTTTGACTGAAGTAAACAACTCGACCTCGTACATATGTGAAGGAAGTCGGATCTTCTTGTTTGGTAGTTTTAAGTCGGACTCCGTGAATTGCAGTCTTATATCTGTAATCAATTGAAAAGCCTTATAAACCTTTTCGGCATTCTCTTCTTCATTACTAATCCAAATATCAAGATCATTAATGTCGCGATCGTAGAATCCGTAAAACAACATTGCGTAACCACCAAAGATCAAGTACTCTGCTGCAAACCGATTAAGAGCCTGTAATATCTTTAATTCCTGGTCCGGAATCCAGAATTTATCATCAGAATTAATTTGCATAACGTTTGGTCATCAGGGGTTGTGAGAAGCGGGGTGCCGAAAGGCTCGCCGCTTCTCACAATCACCTGCATGACATGGTTATGCAAAGAAATATGCGACTTCCCATGAACACTCACTTTCTCAACAGCATACCGGATGCACCTTTCGTCTTCCGTTTATTCTTCAGTGGAGCGCGGCGTCTCAGAATATCAAAACATCCCGCTGTAGCTTGCAGGAGTTTAGCAAGACAACTCCTTATTTGTGTTTTCACTTCGTCGTAGTTCCATAGACTGTCCTTTATCCTTCTGGTTTCAAATATTACCTCGTTAATGTGACAGCCCTTCACAATGCATTCTCGAAATTTCTGGTCCGGGTAAAGTCGTTCTATTTTCTGCTCCCATCGGGCGATTTCATTCTGTTCATAAAGTGGGAACATATAATCCCAGCCGTGGTGGGGCTTGACCCCGTAAACCTCGATTCTTGGTTCCATGCGGTGGATTTTGAGATGGCGGTAGGTCACCATGCGGGCGAAGTCCTGCCCATGAAGCGTCTCCAAATGACTCACGAAGCTTTGATGGTTCTTCAAAGATAAGCCAAACCGTAACGGGTGCTTCAAACGATCCAATACCTTGACGTAGTCCAATGTCTCGGGCTGCTTTTCAGGGTTAAAGGGACAATAGAAGGCCCACACCATTAGAGCTATCTTATCCCGACAGGAATTAATCCGAGTGATACTGTTATCTGCGAAATAGGATACGTGAAAATCTACATTGGCGGGCTGAGCTGTCGCCGGTGTTTGGCTCCTGTAATGCCTTGCATATGCGTTCATCCAACAATAGCCAAAAGCAATTTCTCGACAAAGGCCGCTGACTGCAACCCCCCAATGCACGGCATTGAATCGTGGGTCAAAAGGCAGGGATGCCTTGAACGCACTCTTGCGAAAGCCGTTGTAGGATTTGACAAAACTGACCCACTCCTCTGAGGAGAGCAATAACTCCTCCTTTTCGAGATAGAGCTTTTCAACTTCCTGTGAGATTTCACCGAGATTTTCGTTCTTGCTCATAGCTCAATCTGGCATAACTTTGAAGTAGCGGGCCTAAAAGCCCGATTTG
>JAGLQN010000048.1 GCA_023136835.1 Candidatus Omnitrophota bacterium
GGTATTTTTGGGGAATGGGAGAAACCTTATTTAACTTTGGATCCGGAATATGAATATTGGATCCTAAAGTCTTTGGGCGAGTTAAACAAAAAAGGATACGTGTACCGGGGCCTTAAACCGGTCAACTGGTGTTTCCGTTGCGAGACGGCTCTTGCCGAGGCGGAAGTGGAGTACGAGGACCATACATCACCGTCGGTGTATGTAAAATTTGAAGTCGGAAATAAAGATTCGCTTCAAGTTAAAGGAATTGCCGATAAGAAAGTCTCACTGCTGATCTGGACAACAACGCCCTGGACGCTGATGGCGAATGTTGCTGTGGCCGTCCATGCGGCATTTCAGTATTCTCTCGTCGAGATTGGCGATGAAGCCTTGATCATTGAGAGCTCTTTGCGTGAACATATTTTAAATAAAGCCGGCATTGAGAAGGCCAAAGTTCTGAAGGAATTCTCCGGTGAAGATCTGACGGAATTGCATTACCGTCATCCGTTCGGGTTAAAGAATGAATGCCGGGTGGTTATCGCGGATTACGTGACAAAAGAAGATGGAACCGGATTAGTCCATACGGCTCCGGGGCACGGGCAAGAAGATTTCGAGACGGGTTTACGGCACAATCTGGATGTGATCATGCCCGTTGACAGCCGGGGTATTTACACGGAAGCGGCAAGTAAATATACAGGCGAGCATGTTTTGAAAGCGAACGACAAAATTGTAGAAGACCTGCGCGATGAAGGGGCCCTGTTCGCGTCCGAAGACGTGAGCCATTCCTATCCGCATTGCTGGCGCTGCAAGACGCCGATTATTTTCCGGGCCACGGAACAATGGTTCCTGAGGATCGATCATGAGGGCTTACGGGGCAAATTGAAGGACGCGATCAAAAGTGAAATCCAATGGATCCCGCCGTCAGGCGAAGAGCGTATTTCGGGGATGGTGACGACCCGTCCCGATTGGTGTTTATCCCGTCAAAGGCATTGGGGTGTTCCGATCCCCGCGCTTGAATGTAGGGGATGCGGCGGCGCGCGTAAACTCTTTTCGGAGGTGATCGATCAATTCGCTCAGATCGTTAAAACTGACGGAACCGACGCGTGGTTTAAAAAAGAAGCTAAAGACTTTATTCCCGATGGGTTGACATGCCCGGATTGCGGGGGCGCGGAATTTGAGAAAACGAAAGACATTCTGGATGTCTGGTTTGATTCGGGCGTGAGCCATCAAGCTGTTGTTAAGCCCAGGCTCAGGGATGAATTACCGATTGATCTTTATTTGGAAGGATCCGACCAGCACCGCGGATGGTTCCAATCCTCGTTGATCCCGGCTATCGCTATCGAAGGAAAACCGCCGTTTAAAGCTGTTCTGACCCATGGATTTGTGGTTGATGGAGAAGGGCGCAAGATGTCGAAGTCCCAGGGGAATGTGATCTCTCCGCGGGATATTATCAAGAATAGCGGAGCGGATATTTTAAGATTATGGGTTGCCTCAAGCCTTTACAATGAGGATATCCGGATCTCTAAGGAAACATTGGCCCGCCTTAGTGATGCCTATCGGAAGATCCGTAACACAATACGGTATCTCCTTGGCAACCTCAACGGCTTTGATCCGGAGAAAGATATGAGGGATTATGAAGATATTTTGGACATCGACCGTTGGGCGCTGTATCGTCTAAAATCAGTTATGGAACAAGTAAAAGAAAGTTTTGATAAATATGAGTTCGCGAAATTATATAAAAGTATATATTCCTTCTGTAACGAGGATCTGTCCAGTTTTTATCTTGACATCCTGAAAGATCGGCTGTATACTTCGGCATCAAATTCGCGGGAAAGAAGGTCAGCACAAACGGTTCTTTTTCATATTCTTAATCACCTGGTGAGGGTACTTGCTCCCATTTTCTGCTTTACGGCGGAAGAGGTCTTTCTGGCTATGCCGAAGGATGCTTCCACGCGAGGCATCCAAAGCGTTCATTTATTGTCATGGCTGGATTGCCCAAAGGAGTGGGGGGATGAAGCGATCAAGGAGAAGTTTGCTCTTTTAGTGGCTCTTCGTCCGCATGTTTTAAAGGCCCTCGAGGAGAAACGCCGGACAGGGGAGATCAGAAGCTCTCTAGAAGCAAAGATCGTTTTTAAGACGGCAAGCCCGCGAGACCTGCGATATTTGGAGCGGAACGCGCAAAGATTTCCGGCAGCTTTCATCGTTTCACAGATTCAGGTCTTTAAAATCGACAAAATCGACCAGGGATTAAGTGAAGAATTCGCCAAGACTGAAATTGTTATCGAAAAAGCGGACGGCGCCAAATGCGGCCGATGCTGGAACTATAAAACGGATTTAGGGCGAGATATTGAACATCAAACATTGTGTGAACGTTGCACCGCAATCGTAAAGGAGTCCATTTAATGCTCGTAAAGAAGTTAGATAAGAAAAAATTAGATTACTACAAAAAACTTTTGTTGAAGCTCAAAGAAAGTTTTCTGCATGATATCACGAACATGTCTAAAGACCCGGGTTCGCAAAACGGTGATTCGGGAGATATCTCAGGGCATGTTTTGCATATGGCTGATGTCGCGACCGACATGTATGACCGCGAATTTAACTTAGGACTTGCCTCGAGCGAGCGGGAAGCGCTTAACAAGATCGAGCAAGCCCTCAAACGTATTGACGAAGAGTCTTTCGGGACATGTGTGGAGTGCGAAAAGTCTATTCCTAGCGCGCGTCTTAAAGCGCTTCCATACGCCGAAACCTGCCTAAAATGCCAGGAAAAGATTGAAACTAAAAAATGAAGGATCTGACACGGTCGCAGTTCGATATTTTTTTTGCGCTTATCACAACATTTTCCGTTGTTATTGTTGACCGGGTCACAAAATTGTTCTTTTCCGAGCTGCTCAGTTTTGGTGAATCACTGCCAGTCATTCGGAACGTCCTGCATATGACGCTCGTGCACAATACGGGCATTGCTTTTGGTTTTTTTAAGAACCAGGGAATTGTTTTTATTGTGATCCCGATCATCGCGGTTTTCCTTTTGATATTCAATCTTTATTACTACCGGCAGAACAATGAGGTGTTAAGCCGGGTTTATATCGTCGCGTTTTCCCTCATTTTAGGCGGCGCGATCGGGAACCTTATTGACCGCATTGTCTACGGCCATGTTATTGATTTCATTGATTTTCGCGTTTGGCCGGTCTTTAACATTGCTGATAGTGCGATCACTATCGGCGCAATAATGATTGCCTTCAAATGTTTTCGATTATCTGCAAAATAGGGCCCCTGAGTATTTCCACATACGCGGTGGTTGTCGCGATCATCGCGGGGGTGGGTGTTGCGATTCTGTTTGTCATGGCTCTGCTGGGAAATATTAAGAGAGAAGCTGTGACAGCTGTTCTTTTTTGGACACTTTTTCTTGCCGTTTTGACCATGATCCCGATGCTCACTCCTGTCACGATCTATTCCTATGGATTAATGCTGGCTATTGCTGTTGTCGTGTGCACTTCGATGATGGTCCGTGACGCCCGCCGGAAGAATATAAAGGCCGATTTTATTTTTGATCTTGTCTTTTGGGTTATTGTCGGTGGAATTATCGGGGCGCGTCTTTTTTATATCTTGCTGAATTACCACTTTTTTCTCAACAATCCTGATGAGATCATTATGATCCAAAACGGCGGTCTAGCTTGGCAAGGAGCATTGATCCTTGGAGCTATGGCGGGTACGTCATTGGTTAAGAGGAGAAAACTATTTCTTCCTGATGTCCTTGATCTTTGCGCCCCTTATCTTGCTCTCGGCCAGTCGATCGGGAGGATCGGGTGTTTTTTAAACGGTTGTTGTTACGGCAAGGTTGTTGACGGGGGGATTTATTTTCCTGTTCATAGCGCGTACCTGCATCCGACCCAGCTTTATGATTCCGCCGGGCTTTTCATTATTTTTCTCATTCTCAAGAGGTATCAAAGATCTTCATCGATCCCCGGCCTTGTTTTTGCCTCTTATCTTATCCTGGCGTCGGCCTTGAGGTTTGGCGTGGAGTTTTTCCGGGCGGACCATGAGATTTTCTTTTTCGGGTTCAGCATTTTTCAGTTTGTTTGCTTTGGTATTTTAATGTTCGCGTTCGGTTTTGCTTATCTCATGCTGATCAAGCACTCCAATCCGGAAGATTCACTTTAGGATTAAGGAATAAACTGTAGGCGGCGCGGATTGGCGTTTCTTACAACTCAGTTTTATGACTACACACGCTCTTAAAGTTGATGAAGCTCACGATCATCTACGGTTAGATGTTTTTCTTACACGAGTTCTCTGTGATGTCCCTTCCCGGACGTTTGTTCAAAAACTTATCGATTTCGGCCATGTCCGTGTCAACGAAAGCGCGGTTAAATCTCACCATAAAGTCGCTACGGGCGATGATGTCCATGTTGATATCCCCGAGGACTTTCTAACGCCGCGATATATCGAACCCGAAGATATCCCTTTAGACATTTTCTATGAAGATGATCATTTGATTGTTGTGAATAAACCCAGGGGCATGGTGGTGCACCCGGCCCAAGGATGTTATACCGGAACACTGGTCAATGCCTTGCTGCATCATTCCGTGAAATTATCGCGGATCAACGCGGAAACGCGTCCGGGAATTGTCCACCGGTTAGATAAGGAAACATCCGGGTTGCTGCTGGTCGCCAAAGACAATATCACGCATACAAAATTAGCCAAGCAATTTCAGCGTCATCAGATCAAGAAGCGATATATGGCTCTCGTCGAAGGAGAGATCGAGTTTGATGAAGGGGTTGTCGATGTTCCGATCGGGCGGCATCCGCGTCACAGAGAAAAGAAAGCGGTGCAATTTGACGACAGCGCTAAAGACTCGAAAACTTTTTACCGGGTGATCAAGAGGATAAAGGGAGTCACGCTTGTGGCTTTGTTCCCGAAAACCGGACGGACGCATCAGCTGCGCGTGCATATGGCCTATCTAAGGCATCCGATATTAGGTGACGATAAATATGGAAAGGCAAAAAGTTTTCCGCGGCTCGCTCTGCACGCGCAATCAATTGGATTTTGCCATCCGCAAACAAAAAAATATCTGGAATTATCTTCGCGGCCACCGCGAGAATTTCTTTCAATGGTCGGTCTATAGTTTTTTATGGGGATAATGTTTTATGTTTTTGGAAAGGCGGAAGAAATCACACAAGAAACTTTACTTGTTTCTGTTTTTAATTATAATATGGATGATGTATATTTAACGCTAACGCCATTTTTTTAGGAAGCGGCCATGAATTCTTCAGGAAAAGTTCTAACCATATTTTTAGTGATCATCGCTATTTTACTCATTTCGTTAACGGCTATTTCATTGTTTTTTTTCCAAAAAGAGACCGAGCGAAGAAAATTAGCTGAAGCGACTTTGGAAGAAGTTCGGTCTGAAAAAATAAATTTAGAAGATAGTTTAAAGGAGGTTAAAAAACAGAATTTCCTCCTTCAGGAGAAAAATAAGGAGGCCGACGAGCGGGTCAACGATCTGTCTGATGAGTTAGAGCTGGAAAAAGGCTTGCGCGAAGAGATGAAGATCGAGACGGTTGCCCTGCAAAAGCAAATTGAAGAAAGCCGTTCGGCTAAAGAAAAATTTGCTAAGGAGATCAAGGTTAAGGAAGAATTGCGGGAATCGTTGACAGCGGATCTTGAAGTCTCAAAACAGAAGATCAAGGAATTAGAAGCGCAAGTAAAGGCGGAAAAACAACGCGCTAAAGAATTGAACGAGCTTTACAAACAGCGGCAGGATGAGATGTCTGAATTAGAAAAAGAAGCATCAGCGGCGCAACCGGCTGTAGCAGAAAGCCCGGTTTATACAACAATTCCTAAAGAGGAAGATTATTCGTTGGATGAGGATACGGTCGAGCTTGTAGCAAATCTCGGAATCGAGTTAGGAGAAATTGTTGTTGCTTCAGGAGAGGTTATCGATGGAGAAGAAATTTCTGATTTCCGAGACGAGGTGCCAGCGCCTGTGGTTGTTTTCAACCGAATTTCGGAAGGGCTCATATTGAGTGTCGATATCGAAACAGAGTTTGTTATTGTAAGTCTCGGGGAAATGGATGGTATCGAGATCGGTGATGTTTTGTCCGTCTATCACGACGAAGACTATGTCGGCGATCTTAGGATAACGCGACTTCAGCCCGAAATGTCTGCCGCTGATCTAATCCCTCCGTTCTCGATCAAGAGCGTTAAGAAGAACGATCAAGTCAAAGCGAAACAATGATCCTTACCGTTAAGCCCGCGTTTTTTTTAAAAGGAAAAGTTCAGCTTCCGGCGTCGAAATCCTATTCGATCCGCGGCTTTATGGTCGCTGCTTGCGGCGGAAGTTCCACCATTATTAATCCTTCGAATTGCGATGATGCCAAAGTATCCATTCGCGTGATACGGTCTTTGGGGGCTCAAGTCAAAGAAGTGAGGAGAGGCCCGGTGTCGCATTGGAATATCATTGCCAATAAGCATCAATCCCAAATTTCCAGGATAAGTGTCAAAGAATCCGGAACTGTCTTGCGGTTTCTCCTGCCGCTGCTCGCTTTACGCGGGAGGAAAATGCTCGTCGTTGGAGAGGGGACTCTGCGCGGGCGTCCGAATTTATTTTTAACACAGACTTTGCGCGGGATGGGGGTCGACATCAAAGGGCGGGGGAAGGATGAAGGTATCCCGGTTTATTTAAAAGGCGGCGTTTTACATGGAGGGAACATTACTATCGACGGGAGCTTAAGCTCCCAGTTTGTTTCGGCATTATTAATTGCCTGTCCGCGGCTCGCACAGGATACCCGTCTGACATTGCGCGGAAGGCGTTTAGTTTCGACCGACTATATTACGATGACTTGTCAGGTTCTTGAAAAGAGCGGGGTCAAGATCGGTAAAAAGGGGTTACGGTTCTACCAGATCAAAGGAAAACAGGAATTCAAGGGGTTAAAGAATTTTGCTGTTCCCTCTGATTATGGTTTGGCCGCTTTTCTTATGGCCGCGGCAGCTCTTAATAATTCTGAAGTTACGCTTAACGGTAATCTCAGGGATGACTTAGTTCAGGCTGACGGCCATATTATTTCCTTTCTTGATAGAATGGGTGTCAATCTTTATAAAACATCAAAGTCTATACAGATCAAAGGGCCGTTTGAATTAGCCGGCGGGAATTTTTCTTTAAGAAATTGTCCTGATCTTGTTCCGATTATGACTGTTTTAGCCCTTTTCGCGCGGGGGCGGACACGTTTATACAATATCGGTCACGCGCGGGCCAAAGAATCTGACCGTATTACCGATTTGCGGATAGAACTTGCGAAAGTAGGAGCAAAGATCACTGAGAAAAAAGATGAACTCATTATCGACCCCCAAGACAGATATATGAGTGACCGCTTGTTAGACCCTCACAAAGATCATCGCTTAGCCATGGCTTTTTGTGTTTTAGGACTCAAACTGGGTATACATGTTAAGGATATAGAGTGCGCGCGCAAGTCTTATCCGGATTTTGTCCGGCACTTTAAGGCCATTGGCGCTGTCGTTCGCAGGAAGTAATAAACATATCATTCTATTTTTAATACTTATTCCGAATACATAAGAGTTTGCCCATCAAACGGGTCGTTAGAAATCGTTTGACAGGCATTTCCTTTTCATATATTATTATCCGAGTATTTGTTGACTCATTTCTACCAAATTTTCTTACGGATTTAACCCAAAGGGAACATTCATGTTACAAAAAATATTTAAAATCTGCAGAAAACTCTTCAATTATATCCTCGGATTATTCTCCAATGATATCGGTATTGACTTGGGAACATCAACAACATTAGTTTTTGTCAAAGGAGAGGGAGTGGTCCTTTGTGAGCCTTCTGTTGTCGCTATTGAAAAAGATTCTAATCGAGTGGTAGCTGTTGGAGAAGAAGCTAAAAAAATGTTAGGGCGTACTCCCGGGAATATTATCGCGATAAGGCCGATGAAAGACGGGGTCATTTCGGATTTTGAGATTACCGAAGCTATGTTAAAGTATTTTATCCGCAAAGTCCATGGCCGTAAAAAGCTGTTGAGCCCGGCGATGGTGATCGCTATCCCTTCCGGTATTACGGCAGTCGAAAGACGGGCGGTCCGTGATTCGGGTGAACGTGCTGGAGCAAGATCTGTCGAACTGATTGAGGAACCGAAAGCCGCGGCTGTCGGTGTTGGTTTGCCTGTTGAAGAGGCCGCTGGAAACATGATCGTTGATATCGGGGGCGGAACAACAGAGTTTGCTGTTATTTCTCTTGGAGGACTTGTTTACGCGAAGTCGATTCGTATTGCCGGCGATGAAATGGATGACGCGATTGTTGAATACCTGCGCAAGACCTATAACCTTATGATCGGGGAAAGGACTTCTGAGGAAATCAAGATCCGCATAGGATCAGCCTATCCGCTTGAAGAGGAGCTCACTATGGATGTGCGCGGGCGCGATCTGATTTCCGGATTGCCGAAGACGATCTCAGTCACTTCTGTTGAGATCCGCGAAGCCCTGCATGATCCGGTCCAGGCGATCGTGGATGCTTCGAAAACAACTTTAGAACAAACTCCGCCGGAGCTATCAGCGGATCTGATCGACCGCGGCATCGTAATGGCCGGAGGCGGTTCTCTATTGCGCGGTTTGGATAAACGAATTGCTGAAGAAACGGGCTTGCCGGTACACATTGCTAACGATCCTTTGACGGCCGTCGTTTTGGGAACAGGCCAGATGTTGAATATGCCTGTTCGTTTACGCCGAAGAATTGTTGTGCCCACACGACTTGATTTCTGATATATAAAATACGCAGACTTCTCCAATCGCAGTTAAGAAAAAATTTCAACGGTTACAATTATGAATCCCGTACAGTTTAATTAAGTTACGGGATTCTGATTTTAATGTGGCTGCGCATTTAGGCGTTTTAACGGGAAATTGTTAAAACAATATATTGCTATTCCTTTTATCCGGGTTTGATGAGTGTTTAGAGTTAATCGGAAAAATCTAATCTACTTTTGTATCCTCTTGGCCGTCTTTATCCTGCTTTTTGCCGGAGCGAGATCATTCCATGTTGTTAAATTCGGGATCATTAAAGTCACATCCATCCCGATCCGCATTCTTTCCTTTCCTCTTAATGAAATCAAAAAACTTCTTTATTATCACCGCACGTTTGACGAGTATAAACGATTGAAGGAAGAGGTTGATGTTTTAAAGGCGCGTTTAGTCGGCCTTGAAGAGGTCATCCGCGAGAACACGCGGCTTGACGATCTCTTGAAATTTAAACGGAAACTTGTCTATTCATCTGTTGTTGCTAATGTCATTGGCCGCAGCCCTTCCTCTTGGAATTCGACGATGCTTATTGATCGGGGAGAAGAATATGGTATACGGCAGGGAATGCCGGTTGTCAATGCGGCGGGGGTGGTCGGGAAGATCGCCGAAGTCGGGATTGATACGAGCAGAGTTATCTTGCTGACCGATCCTCAGTTTTCCGTCGCGGCCCTTGTTCAAGGCCCCAGGGAAAGCGGGCTGGTCTCAGGGACACTCAAAGGAGTTTGTCGTATGAGATACATCCGCGCAGATGCAAGGATTAATATTGGCGATAAGGTTATCACGTCAAAATTAAGTTCTTCCTTTCCAGAAGGTTTACTGATCGGGGAGATCATCGCGATCAATAACGGCTCGAAAAAACCGACAGTCGAATACTTGATCGAACCGTCTGTGGCTTTTTCACAGATTGAGGAAGTTCTTGTCATATTAAAATAGGGACAGCACATTGCGCTGTCCCTACATTCAGAGCAAAACAATCATGCGTAAAATTATTCTTGTACCGGTCTGTGTTTTTATTTTCTTTCTCGCGGAGTTCTTTCTTTTTAACATGGCAGGGCGATGGTTTATGCCGAACCTGCTTTTACTGGCGATTATTTATTTCAATTTAGCTTTTGGTATCCGTTACAGTATTTTTGCCGCGGTTCTTGCGGGGGTTCTTAAAGATAGTTTTAGCGCGGGTATTTTCGGCCTAAATATATTTTCATTAGTTCTATGCGCCTACATGACAACGATTTTAAAAAGGTATCTTCATTATGCCGCGTCGCGGCGGTCACGGCTTCTGTTAGTGTTTTTTATTACCGTTATTAATATTCTGGTCCACTTCTGCTTTCAGGCAATGTTCGAAAAGATTGATGTCGCTCAGGTCTTCAAGTTTGTTTTTGTTCCTGAAATTCTCACAACACTCATCGCGACCTCATTTATCTTCACCGAATTAAAAAAATGCGTATCAAAATTATTCGTATAATCATTATAGGGCTTTTTGTGCTGATTGTCGCGGACCTCATCTATGTCCAGGTGATTCGCGGGCAATATTTTTATCATTTGAGCGCGAATAATCGCATCCGGATTGTTCCTTTAGAGGGATGGCGGGGCCGGATCGAGGACCGTCATGGCAATATCCTCGCCGACAGGCGTGTTGCTTACGATGTTATGGTTGCGCCTCAAGGCCTCCACGACCGTCAGGGGCTTTTCCGGTTCTTAGCTAAAGTTCTGGATATTGATCAGAAAAAGCTCGAGAAGAAATATGCTCAAAAAAAATATGCCTTGTTTGCCCCTGTTGTTGTGGCTGAAGATATTGACCGGGATAAAGTGATCATTCTTGAAGAGAGTAAATATCTTTATCCCAGCCTGATCGTGCAGGAAGGGTTTAGGAGGTCGTATCCTTTGGGCAAGAACAGCTCGCATGTGTTAGGATATGTCGGGAAAATTAACCGTGTTCGAAAAAAAAGGTTCAAAGAGTACGGCTACTCTCCTCAAAATATTATCGGCTATTCCGGCGTCGAAGAATATTATGATGCTTATCTCAAAGGCGGAGAGGGCGGCATTCAAATTGAAGTCAATAGCCGCGGGCAGCAAGTCCGGCTGTTAAGCCTGAAAGAACCGACAACAGGGCAGGATATTAGCCTTACGATCGATAGCGATGTCCAGCAAATCGCCTCGGAAGCATTGGAGGGCGAGACAGGCGCGATTGTCGTCATGGATATGGATAACGGCGAGATCTTAGGGTTAACAAGCGCGCCGAGTTATGATCCGAATATTTTTATTGACGCGGCAAAGCAAAAACGCATCTCAATTCTTTTTAACAATCCATCCGCTCCGATGCTGAACCGCGCGATCAAAGGATTGTACCCGCCCGGGTCTGTTTTTAAAGTTCCGGTTGCTATCGGGGCTTTAGACGCCGGTAAGATTACGCCGCATACCACTTACAATTGTAAAGGCTATTACGAATTAGGGGGAACTAAATTCCGTTGCGCGCATACGCACGGCCCGGAAAATCTTATCGAATCCTTGGCTCACTCGTGCAATGTTTACTATTATCGTCTGGGGCTTATTCTCGGGGCCGATATGATCCAGCAATATGCCCGGCAATTAGGACTCGGAAGTTTGACGTATATTGATCTTCCTTATGAGGAGAGCGGGGTCGTGCCGGGCCGCCGGCAAAGGTCGCTCCGCAGGAGAGAACGATGGTACGCCGGAGACACTTTGAATCTTTCCATTGGACAGGGAGGGCTGCTTGTGACGCCCCTGCAATTAGTCCGTATGATGGCGACGGTGGCTAATAGCGGTCTTGAAGTCCAGCCCCATGTTATTAAAGCGATCGGGGGCACCGCGGTTGAACAATATGATTTCAAAAGAAATGTTAAGATTAAAAAAGAGGTTTTGGAAACGGTTCAAAAAGGCATGCGAGCGGCTGTAACGAATTTCTCCGGAACCGCGCATGTACTGGATCTTGAAGAATTATACGTCGCTGGAAAAACAGGAACCGCGCAGACTTCAGGTGAAAAACTAAGCCATGCTTGGTTTGTCGGTTACGCAAAGGGTGAAGAGAGAAACATTGCCTTTTGTGTATTTCTGGAACATGGTGATTCAAGCCACAACGCGTGTTTAGTTGCCAGGCAGTTGCTGCTGGGTATGCAGGCGAAAGAAATATTATGAAACGTGATCTTGCCAAAAAAATTTGGACCTACACGGTTATGATCGTTGTGATAGGACTGGTTGCTCTTTACAGCGCCTCTTATGAGAATGCGCGAGTGCCCCAAAATATCTTCTATGATCAGCTTTTTTGCGCGCTAGTGGGATTTGTGATTATGTATTTCCTTGGCAAAGTTGATTACCGGAAGTTCTATGATGGGGCTTATATTTTCTACGCGGTAAACATTCTATTACTTGTTTTTGTCCTTGTTGGCGGGCGGCATGCTCTTGGAGCAAGACGTTGGATAGAGATTGGAGGAATCAGTTTTCAACCTTCTGAATTAACAAAATTATCTTTAATCTTAATATTAGGGGCGTATTTCAGTGACCGGAGGCCGAAACTTCCATACGGTTTTTTCAGTCGCACCCAAATGATCTTTTGGGATTTGCTTATTCCGCTTACGATCACTGTTGTCCCGATGTTCCTGATATTCAAGCAGCCGGATCTGGGAACAGCGCTTTTGTTATTCGGTATTTTTCTAGTGATGCTTTTTGCGACGGCATTAGAGTACCGGTATATTTTCGGGTTATTAGGCGTATGTTTAGCGGCGGTACCTTTTGCTTGGAATATCCTTAAACCTTATCAAAAGGATCGGTTGCTCGTATTTCTAAATCCTAATATCGATCCTCTTGGGGCAGGATATACAATCATTCAGTCAAAGATCGCAATAGGATCGGGTCAGATCTTTGGAAAAGGATGGTTGTCCGGAACGCAGAACCAACTGAATTTTCTGCCTGAACGGCATACGGATTTCATATTTTCTGTCATCGGGGAAGAGTGGGGGGTTATAGGCGCTCTTTGTCTGGTAACGCTTTATTTTCTTTTAATTTATGCCAGTTTGAATATCGCCAATCAGGTGAAGGACAAATTCGGCGTGTTCGTAACAGTAGGGATTGTGGCGATTTTGACTCTTCAGGTGGTTATTAATGTTGGAATGGTCATGGGATTATTTCCGATCGTTGGACTGACGTTACCTTTTGTTAGTTACGGGCGTTCTTCATTCTTAATCTTTATCATTATGATGGGGTTTTTATTGAATTTGAGCAAGCGACGGACTATATTTTAAGAGGGGATGTTTTGCGTTTTTTCAATTGTGTGTTTTTCATAAGTATAGTAAACTAGACTGATTATGTGTGTTCATAAAACTCTGCTTAAGGGCAGAGGGATTGAAAAGTGTATTATTTTTCCGGATTATTAGGCAATGAAACATTTTAAAAAAGCAACGAACAAACATCTTGGTGAGCTTCTTGTCGAGCGCGGGGTTATTAACCACGAACAGCTCAATATCTCTATAGAACATCAGGGGAAGAATCCCGGGAATTTGTTGGGAGAAGTGCTGGTTGAATTAAAATTTGCTACAGAGAAAGATATCGCCCAGGCTTTGACCTGCCAGTATGGTTTTCCGTATCTGCCTCTGTCCAGTTATGAGATTGACGCGGAGGTCATCCGTTCGGTACCCCAGAATGTTTGCCGTCAATTTTGTCTAGTGCCGATCGACAAAATTGGAAAAAGCCTGACCGTAGCGATGTCCAATCCCTTAAACGTCCAGGCGCTGGAAGATGTTGAGCTTATTACCGGGTGCAAGGTTCAAGTTTTTGTAAGCACGGCCAGCGATGTCAAACAATCGATCGATAAATATCACAAAATTCCATAATGGCGTCATTAAAAGACCGTCTTCAGGAAATATTAATTCGGGACAAGCATATTTCATCTAAAGACTTGGATCGTGCCCTCAAAGAGCAGAAAAAGTCGGGCGGTGAATTAAGCAAGATTCTTGTTAAGCTGAAGATCATTGATGAAGATGTGTTGACCCAAGTTTTAAGCGAAGGTTTAGGTCTCCCGCCGATTAACATTGACCGCCTTAAAGTTGATCCGGACATCGTAAAGATTATCCCCAAAGAAACCGCGAGCAAATACCAGATCATGCCTGTCTCGCTGATGGGTGACCATCTTACCTTAGCGATGGCGGATCCGCTTAACATTTTTGTGATCGATAACGTTAAGGTCTTAACTGGTTATAAGATCAACCCCATTATCGGCCGTCCCAACGATATTGCCCAGACGATCGAGAAATACTATCCCGGAGGAGGGGAAAAGAAAAAGGAAGAGTTTAAAGAACCGACGGAGTCCTTCGATGAGATCATCAAGGATATCCAGGATACCGGCGAGCTCGAACTGATCAAAGACGCGCAGGATGAAGGAGATAAGGCGGCGGTCGAGGAGCTGACCGATGAGGCGCCTATTATTAAACTGACGGATACTATTATCCAGCAGGGTGTTGTCGCGCGGGCGAGTGATATTTTCATTGAACCTCTAGAGAAAACGATGCGTATCCGTTACCGTATTGATGGGATCGTTCGTGAGATCGACAGGATGACCAAGGTCCTGCATTTTCCTATTGTCTCCCGGATTAAAGTCATTTCCAATCTTGATATTTCTGAGCACCGGCTGCCTCAAGACGGACGATTTAAAACCATTATTGCCGGGGAACATTCAGTTGATTTTCGTGTCAATGTGCTGCCGACAGCTTTTGGTGAGAAAGTTGTTTTAAGGATCCTGGACCAGGACGCGGCATTTTTAAATATCGATCGCTTAGGTTTTGAGGAAAAATCTCTTGAGAGGTTGAAAGAAAGCGCTGTTTCGCCCCACGGCATGATCTTGGCTTGCGGTCCGACGGGAAGCGGGAAGACCACCACGCTTTATTCGATTCTCAAATACGTCGATTCTCCCGAGAAAAATATCGTCACTGTCGAGGATCCGGTTGAATTCCAGATGAAGGGGATGAGCCAGGTCAATATCAAACCGGCGATGGGGCTGACGTTCCCGGTTAGCCTGCGGTCGATCTTGCGTCAAGACCCGGATATTATCATGATCGGCGAGATCCGTGATAAAGAGACCCTGGATATTGCCGTGAAAGCTGCTTTGACCGGGCACCTTGTTTTAAGTTCTCTGCACACGACAACATCATCTGGGTCTATTATCCGCATGATGAATATGGGTATCGAGCCGTTTTTGATTTGTTCTTCCGTTCTGGCGATTGTCGCCCAGCGGCTTCTTCGAAGGACCTGCAAATACTGCAAAGAATCTTATGAAGCGACCCCGACGATCATTGACAAGTTCAACTTAAAGAAAGCATTTCCAAAAGATACAAAGACATTCGAACTGTTCCGCGGAAGGGGATGCAAGCGTTGTTTTGACACGGGATATAAGGGACGCGTCGGAATTACAGAGATTTTTATTTTCTCTCCGAATATCCGGGAATTGATTTTGGCGAGGGCAAGTGAGGCTAAATTGAAAGAAATCGCCCGCGCTGAAGGAATGCAGACTATGCGCGAGGACGGCATCGCTAAAGTCGTTGAAGGCTTAACAACACTCGAGGAAGTCTCAAGGATTACGGTGCCGGATGAAGCTAAGCCGGAATGATTCGCTCTACATAAAGAGGATCTATGGCAGCAACCATTAAAGATAAAATCTTAAAAACACTGATCGACGCGCAGAAACTCACGAAGAAGGAAGTGAACGAAGCGATTGCTCTTCAAAAGAAGAAAAAGATCGGCCTTGATAAGGCGCTGATCGAGAAGGGCCACATCAAGGAACAGGACCTTATGGCCATCCTGGTCCGGGAGCTGAATATCCCGTTCATTAATCTGAGTAAATATAAGATCGACCCTGCCCTCCAGGAAATTGTCCCAGAAAGAATAGCCCGGCAATACAATATTATCCCGCTTTCCGTGCTTGATTATACCTTGACCATTGCCTTGTCCGATCCGTTCAACATCTTTTTGCTGGATGACCTGAAAAACATCACCGGTAAAGAGATCGACGTGGTGATGAGCACCAACGCCGAGATATTAAAGGCGGTCAACGCGTATTACGGTATTAAATCGGAAATGAGCGTTAACGAGATCACCAAGGATATCCAGATCGAAGATTTCGAAATTGTTTCTGACCACGAACAGCAAGAAGGTGAAGATGGATCTGTTGATGAGAGTGAGAAGGCCCCGATCATCCGTATGATCAATTTGATTGTCAAAGAAGCGCTGCGGCGCAGGGCTTCTGATATCCATATCGAGCCGGAAGTCGACGGCATGCGGGTCCGTTATCGCATCGACGGGATCTTACATGACGTCCTGAATATACCGAAGGAAAACCAAAATGCCGTTGTCGTGCGTATCAAGATCATGTCGCGCTTGGATATTACGACCAACCAGATCCCGCAGGACGGAAGGTTCAAATTAAAGATTGCCAATAAAGAAGTGGATTTTCGCGTTTCGATCCTTCCGACGACATTTGGGCAGAAGATCGTTATGCGCGTTTTAGATAAGAGCAAACTCGCCGTTGGTCTTGACGGACTCGGTTTTGAAGAAAGGTCTCTCCATATTCTTAAAGAAGCGATCAAAAAACCGTTTGGTATGATTTTGGTAACGGGCCCGACTGGAAGCGGAAAATCCACAACGCTCTACTCGATCATTAGTGAGCTTAATACGGTTGAAAGAAACATCATTACGGTTGAAGATCCGGTTGAATATTTGATCGAAGGCTTGACCCAGATCCAGGCGAGGCCGGAGATCGGCTTAACATTTGCCGCTGGATTACGGGCCATGTTAAGGCAGAGCCCCGATATTGTTTTAGTCGGCGAAATCCGCGATAATGAAACGGCTGATATTGCGATTAAAGCTTCCCTGACAGGACAATTGGTTTTCTCGACGCTGCATACCAACGATGCCGCCGGGACCCTAACGCGGTTAGTCGATATGGAAGTGGAACCATTTTTGGTGGCTTCAAGCCTTGTTTTGGTAAGCGCGCAAAGGCTTTGCCGAAAAATATGCGCGAAATGCAAAGAGAAAGTGGATGTTCCCCAGGAGATGCGCGACCGGTTGAAAGGCAAGCTTCCGGAGGGGGTTACGTTTTATCGTGGCAAAGGATGTGATGCGTGCAGTCAGACAGGATATCTCGGGCGGATGGGCTTAACGGAACTTTTGGAAGTTGACGATGTTATGCGGGATATGCTGATCGAAGGAAAAACATCGGATGAGATCAAGGAATATGCGCGGCGGGAAAAGGGAATGGTCACCTTATGGGATGATGGCATGCTCAAATGCGAGCAAGGATTAACCTCACTAGAGGAAGTTTTGCGTATTGCGACAACCGAATAATTAAACTGGTACTTTAAGAGACAAAAGCATAACGAATCTTTTTGTTTTCCTTATTTTCAAACCGCTTTTTGACTGTTAGAATAAGCTAAGTATCGATAGTAATAAGCTGATATTCCTTTGGTGAGAGGCAAAAGCTTTTGAGCAGGTGATTATATCGATGAGCAAAAAATCTTCTTCAAAGAAACAGCTTTTAGGAAAAATATTGTTTGAACGCAATATTATAAACCAGAGTCAATTGAAGCACGCTCTGGAGGTTCAAGAGGAACACGGCGACTATTTTGGAGAGGTGTTGGTCGGGCTTGGTTATGTTGAGGAACATGATGTTGTTGCGGCACTGGTTGTTCAATGCCATATTCCTTATATCGCGATCGATAAATATGAGATCGACCAAAGCATTATTCAGCTTGTGCCCGGTGAGATCGCGCGTAAATATCACGTCATTCCGCTTGACCGGGTGAATGATATTTTGAGTGTTGTGATGGCTGATCCTTTGGATGAAGCAGCTAAAGCAGAATTGAAACGCGTAACGAATTGTCGCCTCGCGCCTTTTATAGCGACGGATGGCGAGATTGATAAAGCGATCCATCGGTGGTATGATAATGATTTACAAGGAAATTCGTGCCGCCGTTAAAAATAGCGGCACTCATACCTGCCGGAAGGCAGGTCTTCTTTGCTGCGCTGACTTACCTTATTTTTGATTGTAGTCAGTACTGCGCTAGCCGACACCTCAGATAAAGGCAGTGCGGTACTAGCTTCCATTAAGATATATATGGAAAACTAGTTCTGCTAGGAAAGAATTTTCTAGTAGTCTTAGGAAAGTAGGATGCTTTCCTGGACTGTGAAAAATTAAAAACAAAGTGAGGAGTTCCTTTCTATGCCCACATTTAAATATATCGCAAAGAACAGAGAGTCCCGCACGGTTACGGGAAAAATTTCAACGGATAACAAAGCAAATGTTATTGAGGAGCTGCGTAAGCGCAAGCTGACGATCATTTCCGTGATTGAGGTTAAGGACGCGGGAGGAGGAGCTAAAAAATCTTCTTTCCAAAGCAAGAAAGTTAAGGGAGAGGAGATCGTCATTTTCGCCCGGCAGTTGGCAACGATGGTCGATGCCGGCATTCCAATTATTCAGGGATTAGATGCTTTGGGGGAACAAGTGAGCCATCCTATGTTCAAGAAAGTGCTTGAAACGGTTCAAGAAGATATCGAGCATGGAACTAGCCTTTCAGCTGCTTTCTCGAAACATCCTCAAGTCTTTGATATGCTTTTTACAAATATGGTCAAAGTTGGTGAAACCGGCGGGGCTCTGAGCATCGTTTTAGACCGCATTGCAACGTACATGGAAAAAACGCTGAAACTTAAACGTAAGGTAAAATCCGCGCTTATTTATCCGATCGTTGTTGTTTCGATGGCGATCATCATAACCATTGTTCTTTTGGTGAAAGTTGTTCCGACTTTTACCGAGATCTATGCTTCTTTTGATCAGGATCTTCCTGCTATGACTCAAGTTCTAGTTAACATTAGTAACGCCCTGAGGTATCAGTTAGTATGGTACATCGCCGGGGTTGTGTCTCTTTTCTTTGGAGTGCGACAATGGCACAAGACCGATAGGGGCGCGTTGGTCTTAGATGGGTTGACTTTAAAAATGCCGATTTTTGGTGATCTTCTGCGGAAAGTGGCTATTAGCCGTTTCAGTCGCACGTTGGCGACACTGGTTCAGAGCGGTGTGCCGATCCTGGAGTCCTTAGATATCGTCGAGAAAACGATTGGGAACCGTGTTCTGGAGACGGTTGTCAATGATGTCAAAGGAAGTGTCCGTGAAGGAGAGAGCCTGGCTGCGCCGCTTGTCAAGAGCGGGGTTTTTCCTCCCATGGTAACAAGGATGATCGCTGTTGGGGAAAAGTCAGGGAAAATGGAAACGATGCTTTTAAAGATCTCTGAATTTTATGATGATCAGGTCGATACGGCTGTTGAAGGACTCACAAGCGTTATTGAACCTTTGATCATAGGGGTTTTAGGTATTGTGATCGGTTTCATTGTTATTGCCCTGTTCTTGCCGATCATTAATATTACTCAGATTATCTGATCTTCTAGAGCGTAGGAAAACACGTATGTTTTTCCTTCATTTTATTTAGAGGGAAACATTACGTATTTGTTTCATCTAAGTTATTTTGGAAAACAAATACGAACGAGGTAAGGAGTTTTCTTGTGAAGGGTTTTTTTCTGTTTTGCCTTCTCATTTCAATAAGCAGTTATGGCATCTTTGTGCCCCTGGCGGCCGCAGCAGGCAGGGAGCGTTCTGATCATACGCCAATGGACAAAATGCTTGAGTTTAGCTTATTACGCCTCAAAGAGAGCGTGCGGGAGACGATGCGAAAGAATGAACAGTTTTCTTTTGAGAATGATATGCTGCTTAAAAGCATTGAGAACTTTCAAAGGGAAAAGGAAGTCTTATCTATGAAAAAGGCTGAATTGTCCGGAAAACCTGTAGCTTATCGTCCACGGAAAGAGCCGCATTTTAAAGAGGTTGTGGATATGAACAGCCGGAAGGAAAGGACACAAAAGCTTATTACCATTTTTCAATGTGATATAAGGTGTTTAGAGGAAAAGGTCCAGGTTTTGAATAATAGTTTAAGTGAAAAGGGGTTTAATTCTCATAAGCAAATGTTGTTAGAGAAGAAGGGAAATGGTAAGAAGAATCTATTTGAAGCAGAAAAAAGATTGAATTCTTTGGAAAAAGGAAATCAGCGGCTATTGGAGGAAATCGGTCAGTTAAAAAATGAGCAGAACAGGCTGATTCGCCAGAAAAAGATGCTTCACAATAGGGCCAACAGGTTTTAGGGCACCTCAAATAAATATATAAGTTTTAGTTTTATATAGGATTCTACAGCGGGATATGGCATACTTATAGTAATAAAGACAGTTCTGCCGTGAGGCGTTTTCTTATTATGCTTAAACGATTAAGAAAAAATTGGACAAAGGGATTTTCA
>JAGLQN010000480.1 GCA_023136835.1 Candidatus Omnitrophota bacterium
GATAAAGATAAAGGGTAAAGATAAAGAAATAAAGATAAAATAAAGGGGACAGCGACCCTTTAAAAATCCCCCTAACCCCCTTTGCAAAGGGGGAAACTGTCCCTTCTTGCTTTCTTATGATAAATGACTCTGCCCCCTTTACTACCTTTACTACATAAGAAGACTTCGAGATAAATGATATAACTCAGAATTAGCTAAAGCTAAAACTTTTTTCTTAACAGCGCGAGAATAATACTCTCTCTCAGTTTTTGTCATTTTTTCACCATTAAGTTTTTTCTTTAACAGCTCCTTTTGTTTTGGTGAAAAGACATTTGAAAGAGCGTGCTCTAAAGAAAGCTCTTGATGCTTAGCATTTTGTTTTTTCTGTTCCAAGTTCCGATAACTCAAATAATCTTTAAAATTACTCTTAAGTCTTTCCGTCGAAAGCCGAACATTAGCTACAGGAACCAGCTGATTCTGCTTTAACGCGTCTCGCAAGGGTTTGAGCGATCTATCGTACCCTTCAAATACTTTCTTCGCGCTTTCAAAAGCTTTGTTAAACGCGGAAAATTGAACATTATACGAATCATACATTGCCTTCGATAAAACCAACAACTCATTGAACGCTTTCTGATCAACAAGCCTATTTAATTGATTTTGCGCTCTTTGCAAATCTAGTTGATATTTCGAGGAAGCAGTAGCTAGAAGCGCGGGAAAGCTTTCCCATAGCCGCATATTATGACTTTTAACAACATCGGCTAATGTTTTATATACGTCAACGTCCTCTTCAGGTGTCATTAAAGGCACTCCAAGCTTATTTACATCATCAAATAATTTTTGATTAACCATTTTATTTCACCTCCTTCAATCTTTTCTCAAGCGACTTCCAATGTCCTTTAACACGCTCATCACCTACAGGATGATAACTTAATAATTCGAAGAAATGCTCTTTAAGCTTTTCTATATTAATTTCATCTTTATGTGCCTCTACCAAACGCGCGCAATCTTGGAAGTCTACCTCGCTTCCTCTGAATAATTTGCTGACAATCAAGTCGTAATCATTAAGCACTCCAAGATAAATATGTGAAAATTCCTTTATTAACATATGCTTCCCCTCTTGAAGAGGGTTGTCTAGAAGCTCCGTTGTATGAATCCTATTGCCTGGAAATAAATCAAATATAAATACTTCATCATCTCTAGCCCATCCATAACCAGAAACACTCTTATATCCTAACTGCCGGATCGTTTTAACCAAATATTTGTATTCCCCTTCCTTAGGTACCATGAAATCCATATCTCTTGTTGACTCTTTAACATTCAACAAGGTCATAGCCGTTCCACCACAAGCAACTAAATGAACTTTACGCTTCAAAAAACTATTCCATTGAGCAAGGCTTGCCAGTAAAGAATCCTTATTTAGCCTATATTCCATTAAATTGTACCTTTCCATACAATATATTGTATACTTTCATACAATAAATTGTACTAAAGTATACAATATATTAAAACCGGTGTCAATAGGGGATAAAGATAAAGGGGACAGCGACCTTTTTTAAATCCCCCCTAACCCCCTTTGCAAAGGGGGAGACTGTCCCTTCTTGCTTTCTTATGATAAATGACTCTGCCCCCTTTACTACGGCAGCCCCCCATCTCCGAAATGTCTCCTTTTTTCACCCTTCCTTCTGTCTTCGCCTTCCAGGAGTGTTCGCGCCTTCGGCGCTCACGTAATTCTTTAACCGGTTCAAAAATAACTCTTTGCCCCATAATTCAACGGATGGCAATTCCCTTATTTTGATAAACCTCTCAACGTCCCGTTTCGCGTTGCTCCAATCAAGCTGTTCAATTTTTTTCGTTAACTCATCAGCGCACCAATCCAAATCAATCTTGATCTGTTTGCCTTTCCATGGGCCATTCTGTTTTAGCGCTTGCGCTAAGAAATGAAAATTAATCAAAGTTCCTCTTCCCGCGTACCAAATAAAATCGTACCAATCCCTTCCTTTAACATATTCCCGGCACAACAACGCGTGGATCTTGCCCGCGAACAGGCTTTCCTGGTTCTGAACCGTGAGAGAAAATACGTAAGGAAAATCAAGAAACTTGTTTTCGTATCCGCTACCTGAAGGCGGATTGCTATCCACCTCAACTTTAACGCGGATTTTACGCGTTGACCGATCGGCAAGCATATGGCCCAACTGAAGTACTTTTCCTAAAGAATCATCCTTCAAAAAGGCCTTCTTAATCGGATTTTCCGCTTTTGAGCGGTCAACAATTTCAATAGAATATCCATAGGCCTCAAACTCATGAACCATTTCCCTTAAATACATATCTAAATTAAATTTCAAATTAGAAGCCCTTAACATAAAATCTAAATCTTCAGAAAACCGGTTTAAACCATATAAAATTCTTAAAGATGTGCCTCCATGAAACACCGCGTGCTTAAAGAATCCCGTTCTTGAAAGAGCTGCTAACGCCACTTCCTGGGTAATTTCCCGCAAAGCATGTTCCTCTTCCTGCGCGCTCCGGCATTGATAAAAATTCAGTCTCTGTTGGATGATGGAAATACTCATTAAACTCCCAGCTCCTTTCTGGCTCCTTTAATAAATCTTTGAACGAGATAATTTTTGTATTGGCCGCGAAGCGTTTCAAAGTCATCGGTACTGAGAGCCTCAAAAGACTCCCTTTCAATACGTAAACTTTTCATCGCGGGAGCCAAAGTTTTCCAGTCCTTCCTGTTAACATAAATGTAATCTAATAACGCCTTAAAGGGGTGTGCCATAAGGAAAACATCATGCTTTGAAACTTCAATTCTCCGGACAAAACAGAAAAACTCCGGTGTAGGAATCCGTTTAAAACTAAAATTCCCCAATGGGGTTTGGAAATCCTTTGATTTTTTCATACTCGCGCTGGTTACCGTATAAACAGCTTCAGGAATCCATCCATGGTAAGATAAGGCCGACTCAAAACTCACATAAGAAGGGCCATAAACACGTAAAGCCAGTGAGAAGAGATTCATTTGATCACGTTGGTATTTTTGCGCCAAACAATACAGGCCTCTTCGGATATGAATAATCTCTCCTGAAGCAATCATCCTCTTTACCAAAGCATAACGTCGGCTTCTGGTTCCAAGGAGAATATTGGCGAGATCCATATCCGTAAAAATGTCATTTTCAATATTTTCAATAATTAATTCAGATGTTTTACTCATCATATCTTCCCGATACTGTCATATTATGACAGTTTCATGAATAATATAGCATATTCTGGCATAGTGTCAAGTCTCGCGTAATTGGGACAGACCCAAGATAG
>JAGLQN010000481.1 GCA_023136835.1 Candidatus Omnitrophota bacterium
TGTATGGTGATGCAAATGAAAACTAAAAATTTTCGTGATGAAGTCAGGGATAAGATGAAACCTCTTGCTGTACAATACCTTGACACTATCATATACTTTAGAGACTACGAGAAATCGGATGTGCACGAGGAAATTATAGACTTAGCATGTTCGTTCGTAAAGGGCACCCCCTACGAGCCGGATGAGGATATGAGGATTCACACGCTCTTGCGAAAAGAATCATTAAAAGTCACAAGTCATCTTGATGAAAAAATCGGCTTCTCATGTGATGTTGAGTTCCGGGGCAAACCGAAACACGTTATCGAAGCCCTTGGAGTAAAGCTGGTAGACGAGTTGTGCAAAGTTGTGCTCGCACTATTTCCAGACCCCGATTCATATCAATCTTTCAAAGACGGAGAGATTAAACCAACAAAACTCGAAACACCACGTAGAGGAATGATATTATGATAGCGAATGAATTCAGAGGAAAGCTGCCTACTGGAGAGTGGGTATACGGAAATCTAACGATATTGACTAAAAAATATCTGAATAACAACCCCGGATCGTTTATCTCGAATAGCGCAGGAAAGCCTTTCGCATTCCGAGTCATACCTGAAACAGTAGGACAATATATCGGCGTCAAAGATAAACACAATGTAAAAATCTATCACGGTGATAGATTGAAAATGTTCCGACATTCAGACAATGCTGGTAAACACATACCCAATGTGGTGTGGGGAGACGGCAAATATCATGAAGATATCCGAACAGTCCAATTCAAGCTCGGAACTTTTTACACTTCCGGCGATTACGGCATAGAGATATCGTTCATGCACATGGCAAGACCCGGCGAATCCTACAAAGTCATCGGCAACATACACGATGAAGGACAGAAATCTCTACACAGCTTCATCGAATTGGAAGATTGAATTTCTTTTTTTCATCTCCGAGACCGTTACGTTTTTATAGTATTGAAGGTATCTGTAATTTATGAGTTTAATAAAAGATATCACGTAGGTCGATAAATGAAAGAGAATAGTAAAGAATATAAACAAAAAAAGAATCGGTTCATTCTCGTTTTTCCTGCGATTCTCACAATAGGATCTATAATTGCGTTGAGTCGTTTCTATCCTGGAATTGTATTGACAATAGTATTTGTATTTTATATGGGTTTTATTGTTGCGATTTTCTCAAGAATCTTTTTTGACAGGTATGATTATTTTATAAATTTTCCTATTGAGAGAGTGACCAGCTTTAAGCACTCAAGATGGTACTATATATCTTTTGTCCTTTCTGTTATTTGTTTATCTATACTTTTCTCTGTGATATCTTATAATGAAAGTGACTCTTTTATAATTTATTCTTACCCTGCAATAGTACTTCTTTGTTCTTGCCGGATTATGCGTCATAGATATCCGACTCATGCTGATAAATTATGCAATGTTATTAGTGGTTCAATTGGTTTAATATCGATTTTTATTTTTATGAAGGTGGCAGCAATATTATTAACAGTTGGCAATATCGAGTTTTTTAATATGGGCTTTTTAGACGTTTTAGTTCCTAAATGGAATGACATCGTTATAGTAATTTTCTTTTCCTTTCCTTTTTATGGAATTCTAATATTTTTCGAAAGACTTACTGTGATTAAAAAGGAAGAGAAGAGTGAAAAGAAAAAGTAATTCTTCAATAGACATAAAGGGGATGTTTGATTAATTGAATATCTTAGAAATCTTAGGAATAGTAAATGCGTGTTCAATAGTTATACTTGTAATTATAACAGGTGTATATGCATTTTACACTCGTAAGATTTTAAAAGAACAAATCGACACTAACAGAAAATATGAGACTAAATACAAATTAGAAAATGTATATTCACCATTAGTGCAATTGATATCGAGATACCATGGTATATTAAGCAAAGAAGGATTAAGCGAAAGTTTATATAAAAAATCTTTTTCTGAGTTTCGTAATCAATATTCTGGAATAGAAGCAAAATATATCCATGTTTTTATTTTGGACGAAAAATTGAGGTGGTTTAAAATAGATATAACAGAAATGTATAAAACCCTCAATAGTTCTGAAGCCCGTATGCACGATTTTAAGTTAACACAATTTAAAAGAGATAAACTTTCTAATAGTCTTAAAAACTTTCATTCGCATTTAATCGATGAAATATTTTCTTTTATCCAAGAAATGGAAGGAAATAATTCCTTAAAAGATTCTGTTTATGATAATGAATAAGTAACGTTTGTCTTCGAAACCGTTACGCTTTTATATCATTAAAACAATGTAAGTATCGGTGATACGCAATGAGTTCAAACAACTTGAAGACCTTAACAAAGGCAGATAAGCAGTTCTACGATGACATTAAAAATGCACTGAAAGAAAAAGATGTAGAAAACACTTATCGAAGTTTATTCAGAATTGCACTTCCAGAGGCGCAGATAAAGTCTTATTGCAAAACAGACGGCATCTTGATTTCTCCTTATCCAGAAGACTATGAGTACAGCGAAGAAACCGTAAAAGACCTCGCCAGGAAGCTCGTAGCACTGCTCGAATTTAAGCATGGCTATGATTTTGAAAATTCCTATGATGATGTCATATCAGGTTTGATACAATCTCTCTATTACCTGAAAAATTGCAAAGAAATTGAGAA
>JAGLQN010000482.1 GCA_023136835.1 Candidatus Omnitrophota bacterium
CCACAACATTTGACAAAAGCTCATTTTTTTAGTCGCAAGTGGTACACTTTTCGTGCTGTTTTTTGGTACACTTTTAAACGCTGATTGACACGAGTTTGTCTGTTTAGTGACTTTCAATTTAAAGGCTTGATATCCTGTGTCAAGCGTTGCATAGATACGGCCCGAATATTTTTCGCCAAAGGAAATGTCTTATCCCCCGCATGAATAACATCTAAAGACTTGAGGTTTAAATTCTTCAATGCGCTCGACATAGATGACGTGACTCGGGGAGAACTGGTTCTCTTAATTTCAAATCCCAGACGTTTTTTCCCTCGAATCACAAAGAGATCAAGTTCGGCCCCGGAATGAGTGGCCCAAAAAAAACATTCTTCCTGATTCGCGCCAAGATGGTGCCGGATCTGTTCAATGGCAAAACCTTCCCAAGATGCCCCGATTTTCGGATGGCCCAACAGATCGGACTGGGTCCGGATATTCAAAATCGTA
This sequence comes from Candidatus Omnitrophota bacterium, assembly GCA_023136835.1. Classification (GTDB taxonomy): domain Bacteria; phylum Omnitrophota; class Gorgyraeia; order Zapsychrales; family Zapsychraceae; genus 2-02-FULL-52-10. Next base: position 484 of record JAGLQN010000482.1, read on the forward strand.
TGAAGAAGCCCGCTGTCAACAAAGTAAACCTTGGGTGATTTCACTTGCCGTTTTCGGATATTCTCATGCCAGGGTTGAAGCTGTCTCATCACCAACGCGGCGGTAAACAAATCTAAATAATTTCTGACGGTGGTGTCGGCAACACCAAAAGACCGGCCAAATTCTGACGCATTCCATATTTGCCCATGGTAATGAGCCAACATGCTCCAAAAGCGGCGAAGTGTTGTTGATTGAATCTGAGAACCTAATTGAGGAAGATCCCGCTCTAAAAACGTTTTGATAAAATTTTGCCGCCAATCATGGCTTTGCGCTAATGACAATAATAAATAGGATTTCGGAAATCCGCCCCGAAGCCACAGCTTTTCATGATTGAATATTCCCACTTCTTCCATGGAAAAACCTTTGAGTTCATGGTAGGCGATCCTCCCTGCCAAAGATTCCGAAGATTGGCGAAGCAATACCGGTGAGGCGCTCCCTAAAACAAGAAAACGCGAAGAGATATTCTTACGGTCCGCGAGAACCCGTAATATCTGAAAAAGTCCTGGGATACGCTGGATTTCATCAATAATGATGACTCCCTTAAGTGGCTTTAACAAAAGCATCGGTTCATGGAACTGCGCCGCATCCTCTGGATTCTCGAGGTCATAATAATGGGTTTCAGACTTAATCTGTTTCTGCAGCAATCTGGCCAGTGTCGTTTTACCCACCTGGCGGGCGCCCAATACGCCGACCACTGGATTGGCTTTTAAAAGCTTTAATAATGTATGGAGTTCGAGAGGTCGATTAATCATGCTTAAAATATACATTGAAATCTCGGTCTTGTCAACAGGATTTTCAATGCATGCTGCCTGCCACAACACATTCTCGCACAAAGCCATCTGCTGATAAGTTTGCTATTTCATTCCAAGCCTTTCACCTCGGCTAAAAAATGACACGACCTTCGGTCTCACTCAACTTGCGCTGAGTGTGGTCGAAGGCCGAGTCGAAGTACTCCCCCGCGAGGACTCACTTGTTCTACCCTTCGGGTAACAAGTACCGCGCAACCCCACCTTCGGTGGGCTTGCTAGCGAACCTTATGCTACGCATAAGGTTCTTCCCACTCAAGATGTACTTTAAATAGAAAAAGACACCTTTCGGTGCCTTTTTCTATTTAAAAACTCCCCGTGTACGACTGCTGTAAGAACTTTTTCTATTCTTTTGAATTAGAAGGGGTTAGAAGAA
>JAGLQN010000483.1 GCA_023136835.1 Candidatus Omnitrophota bacterium
TCTTCCGGCTTAACATCTAAAACCTCATTTAAAATTTCTTTAACTTTGTCTTCAATTTGCACGTTTTTCCCCCTTTATAGAAATAACAAAATATAAAATGCCAACTAAAATCAATATTAATGCCCACCGCAAAACACCAGACCAAATTCTAATAGTAAGATCGCCATGGCAAGCTAGACCGCCCCCTTTACATATTTGAAAAGAACTGCGAATTAAAAAATAATTAATAGTACATGAAATAACAAAAAACAGTAAATAATGAATCCTGTGATTTATTTTCAAGTCAGGAACAGTTTTAAATTTAAGAGACCCAACAATAATCATCGAAATTAACCAAGGATTAAAATTTTCATAATAATAATAATGATGATAATGAAGTACTAATATATCTAATAGTAAACATGTTATATTAATTTATCTGTTTCTGTAAAATCAGCGCGCAATTAATCCCGCCGCGACCGCGGTTAATAACAAGCGCGTTATTGATCTCTTTTTCCACAGCTTTATTGATACATAAATTAATGTCACATTCCGGATCCTTTTCCTCAACATTGATCGTTGGAGGAACAACCCCATGCTCCATTGCCAGAACAGTTGTGATCACATCTAATGCTCCCGTCGCTCCGAGCATATTCCCAAAAATAGCTTTTGGCGCAGAAGCAATAACTTTATCTGAGGAGCCATTAAATACTTCTTTGATCGCCATGGCCTCGGTCAGATCACCTGTTTTTGTTCCTGCACCGTCCAGGCAGATATAATCGATCTTTTCGGGTTTCAGGTTCGCGTCATTTAATGCTATTTTAATGGCGCTGGCAAGCCCAAGGCCATCCGTAGCGGGATCAATCCGGTCAACACCATCGGTCGTTGTTCCATAACCGATAATATTAGCGTAGACATGAGCATTACGTTTCTTGACCCTGTCTTGCGGTTCTAAAATAACGATCCCCGCACCCTCAGCGATCGCATAGCCATCTCTATTTTTATCAAATGGTTTGTAGGCCGTTCGCGGTGTGTCGTTTTTTTGTGTTAACATCCCCGATGTTTGGCAACACAACAAAGCATAAGGCGTAACCGGCGCCTCCATTCCTCCTGCGACAATAAAATCATTCTTGCCACGATTCAATGTCCGCGCGCCATAGGCAATAGCTTGTAAGGAACTGGCCCGGTCGGCAACAACGGTTTTGCTGTATCCTTTCATTTTATATTTAATTGATATTTGACCCTGCGGCGCTGCTGGAAACCATGCTGATGCCGCAAAAGGACTTACCCCTTCGCGTCCTTCAATATAAAGATCACGCAATTCGGTCTCGGCAAACAACCATCCTCCAAGCGCATTTCCCATAAAGATCCCGGCGCGGTCTAAATTCTCTTTTTCGAGGTCCAGCCCGGCATCTTGAATTGCGAGTTCCGTACCAACAAGACCCATATGCGAAAACATGTCGATCTTCTTTAAAAGCCTTGATGACACATTGCTATAAGCATCTAGCTCATGGACATGTCCTGCCACTTGCGAAGTGTATCTTGACGAATCAAACCTGGCAATCTTCTCGACGGCAGAGCGGCCCGCTTTTACGTTTGACCAAAATTTCCGCTTATCAAGCCCACTCGGGCTAACAATGCCGATACCTGTAATGGCGATTTTATTCATTATCTTTCCTTTAATCGTCAAATCGTTTCAATACCATTGATGAATGGATTCCCGAGAATCCACTTGATGTTTTAAGCATATAATTAACAACCTTTTCCCTCTTTTTATTCGGAACATAATCGAGATCGCATTGCGGATCCGGCGTTTCCTGATTGATCGTCGGAGGAAGAATGTTTCTCTCAAATATTAATGCGGCAATGACAAGCTCAATACCATTGGCTCCGGCAAGAGGATGCCCGATCATTGATTTCAATGATGTGATCGGTATTTTATAAGCATAGTCCCCAAAAACCATTTTGTACGCGTTTGTCTCAAAGACATCATTTTGACGCGTTGAGGAGCCGTGCCCATTAATATAATCGATTTGTTCTGGTTTTATGCCGGCGTCATCTAAAGCCAATTTAATGCATTCTGCCTTTGCATCTCCATCCGGAGGAAGATCGGTCATATGATAAGCATTACAGGTCGTCCCATATCCAATGATTTCCGCATAAATTCTTGCTTTGCGCGCAAGAGCATGCTCCAACTCTTCAACAACTAACAATCCTGCGCCTTCAGAAATGACAAATCCGTTTCGATTCGCGTCAAATGGACGAGATGCCCGGGCTGGGTCATCATTTAAGGTTGAGAGAACATTAACCGTGTCAAAACATCCGAATGTCATAGGACAAATCGGCGCCTCGCTTGCCCCTGTGATCATAATATCAGCATCACCGTCCAAAATCGTTTCATACGAAAAAGCGACTGAATCTGTTCCCGCAGTACACCCCGTTGAGATCGTATTACATACCCCCTTCAATCCATATCTCGCGGATATTTCACTCGACGGAGTATTGAACATCGCCGCATCATAAAGATCCGGCCGAACAATAGTAGGATCGATTTCATTCTTGCCGCTATCGGTAACAAGCGCAAACTCTTCTTCCATCCACTTCGTTCCGCAAATCGCGTTCGCAAGCGACACGCCTATTCTTTCCTTGTTACTCACGGTAAGATCAAGGCCGGAATCCCTTAATGCCTCGTCAGCCGCAACAACAGCAAATTGGACATACCGGTCCATCCGCACCGCTTCATCATGGGTAAGCCCTTCCTTCATCGGGTCAAAATCCAGCACTTGCGCCGCTATTTGTGTGTTGAATTGAGACATATCAAATTCAGTCACTCGACGAATAGCGGAAACACCGTTGATCATATTCTCCCAACAGGCTTCTTTGCCGACACCGTTGGGGGAAACAACGCCAACTCCTGTAATAACAACTCTTCGTTTTTTCATATTAACTCCGCTATAATTAATATCGTGCGGGCACGGCATGCTATGCCCCTACATTTTTATATTCAATCCAAAATCTTCCTTCAGAAAATCAGATTCAAAATATTCACCCTTTTGTTCAACCTGATGCACCATCTCAACAACTTTACGATTCAGTGGCGCGTCCGTTTTTAATTGCTCCGCAAGCCGAACCACCTCACCGTTAATATAATCAATTTCACTCGGGCGCTTTCGCATAATACTTTGCAGAATCGATCCATAAAGTGGTTCCTGACTTAATGTCGTCAAGGTCTTATTGATGATTCCCGCCGCCTGGTCGATCGGCATGTGAATTAAACCCATAATACGCTCAACAGGAAATTCGGGCAGTGAAACCAGGGTAATACCCTCCTTCCCGACAATTTCAACGCCCTCCTTTAACAGCATAATGCTCAATTGGCACAGGTCCATATCGGAAAACGTCTCTTGCATTGACTTGCCCGTTAACGCGGGAATACAGTTGTTAAAGTTAACGAACAGCTTCAGCCACTTCATACCGACGATATCTTCGGAAACAACAACCGGGAAAGCGGTTCTAAGAAGATCGGCAATCTCCCGGGTCTTGCTATCAACCGGCTCGAAAGGTTTTCCGATGATCCAATCTCCTTCAAAATTGAACGTGACCTCTCCTGACCGAGCATAGGTTGATCCAAACATCACAATACTGCTGAACATATTTTCTTGACGGAAACTTTCCTTTAAATAAAGGTCGGCCTGAACACCGTTTTGCGAACTCAAAATCAGAGAGTTCTTTAAAAACGTCTGATTATCACGAACAGCGGCTTCGATATCCTGTGTTTTCACGGTGAAAATAACAAGGCCGTACTCCTTTTCAAGGCGCGGCAAGACTTTTACCTTAACCGTTTCTTCACCGCGTGCTCCCCTGACCTTAAGACCATTCTTTCCAATCTCTTTGACTTGATCTTTACGGCCTATCAAGGTAACGTCCCCTCCGGCTTTTGTTAAGTATACAGCGACGAGTGAACCAATAGCGCCAGCTCCTATGATAGCGGTTTTCATTCACGTTCCTTATAATTAAATCCGACCTCATCGAAAAGCCGGATCATCAAACTGTAAAATGCCTTGGGAACCTCACTGAGAAACGCATTAACAATATCAAGTTCTTCAATCACACTTGATCCGCGCTCTGCCGCGTTACTCTTCGCTTTTTTATCAACAACTATTTTGGCGATGTCGCGATGAAAAAGCGGGATCTTCCCGATCATTAGCTGATACTTTTTTAAGGCCTCAGCTTCCCATTCTAGTTTCATTTTTGTTTTGGCCATAATATATTTCTTATTTTTGCTTTCTTTACTTTACCGTCGCTGGTATACGTGAATTCGTCTCCCACTTTGCGATATTAGCCATAAAATCCTTAACACAAAGTTTAACTTTCT
>JAGLQN010000484.1 GCA_023136835.1 Candidatus Omnitrophota bacterium
TCAGCGAAATCTAACGAAACTCGTGTACTCGAAGAACAGCAAGAAGCACTTCCAGATGAGGCCAGAGAGAAAGTCCAGGAAGATAAGTACGATGAAATCTATGAAGAACTTGATGACCCGGTTCAATACTTCGTAGAGGATCATGCCACATATTCAATGGAAACTTTAATGGACGCTTCGTTTATTTCTATTGATGAACGTGAAGCTGCCAAGGACGCCGTAGATACTGATGGTGTCGCTCATTTCCTTGCGGGACACGATGGAAATGAAGTTGAACTCGATAACGAAATGGTAATGTACAGAGCCAGTTGAATCATGGAAGGAGCCCTTATTATGTCAAAAGGAAGAGGAAACTTTGAAAAAAAGAACCCCGAAACCGGGGTAGCTGATAAACACCGGATTGCTGCCCTGAAAAGCAAAGGAAAGAGCATTTCTAATGCAGAGATAGTGCCGAACGAAGATAAAGTGAGATACCAGGAACTTGAAGAGCTTTATGGCCTTGAAGAAAAGGATGCCAAGCTCATCGAAGCCGAAGCAGGTGGTGAAATCACTGAAATTACTAATGAAGATTGGGGAGAAGGAAATTGGGTGAAAGAATACTCCTTTGACAATGAACAGGAATGGCTTGTTTTCGACAACGAAGAAGATGCAGAAAAAGTAGCAATATCCAGAGTAGAAGAGGACATTGATGATAATCCTGAATGGTTCCCTCAGTCAATTTTAATGGAACATGTGGATGCTGAAGATGCAGAAGAACGTTTCAGAGAAATGTACGATGGACACAACACCGGTTACGTTGATGGCATAGAAGATGAAGATGACAATGAATTCACTAATCGTCTTGCCAGTGAAATGTACGAACGTGATTTAATCACCTATGAAGAAGCCACTGACGAGGACTTCAACTTAGAAGACCAAAAAGAAACAATGGTCGATCAAATGACACAAGAATCCATTGATGAAGGTGATTATGGCTTCGATTATTACAAATCCAATTTCGGTGAAGATGAAGCTTTCAAGCTGTTAAAGAATTGGGGTCTTGTTGATTCAAAATCGCTCGCAGAATACGTTGTAAGCTCTGATGGCATCGGCAACACACTCTCAGGTTATGATGGAATGCAAGTTGAACTCGATAACGAAATGGT
>JAGLQN010000485.1 GCA_023136835.1 Candidatus Omnitrophota bacterium
CCGTTGCCGTCGCGCTTAATTTGAAGATCAAGCAAGGCGGAATTAAGATTAATACCACCCAATGGCTTGTCGCCTTCATCGATTATCGGAGAACTTGCTATTCGTTTAATTATTACTTCGTTTCCAGGATAATTTCGTGTAAACTTATATTGATATTGGTTTGCATTTTCCAACTTATTAATTTCCTCCAGAATTTCGTCTACAATTTCGGCATCAGAAAAATTTGTAGGAAAACCAATGTCCCAAGAGCCAATTATATTTACTATAACTGGCTCTCCCCTCTCTACAGCGCTTTCGTGTGCTTTTTTAACCTCGGTTGGAAGCCCAGTTGGCAAATCCGCATATGAATATGAAGCGACCACTGGCGAGGCGGCGGTATCTTGCATCTTCTGACGGGCTTTGCCAACAAAGTACAAATTTTCCGCTATTTCTTTGTATGCGCCAGTTAATGAAGTTGGAACTTCGTCAATTCCATCCCGATATTCATCATACATTATGTCCGTGATAGGTACACGCAAAAGCTTTCGAGATATCTTTAAAAGCCTGTCATGTATCTTATCAAGATCATCAGACGAGATGGTACCGTTTTCGATGTTTGCCCTTTCTTTTGAGTTAAGGGGGGCAGCTACAATCTCTTTAGCGAATTCGGCCACGGATGTTTTGAAGGTGTCCCCATCCTCAATCGGCGAGGATGATTTTTCCTCGCGCTCGCCAAAAAACAGGACATTTTTTTTCATACCTGTCCAGTCGCCTGAATCTACGAGAACATAAAATCCCCAGACTTGTTTTCCGTCTTTTACAAGCTCATTGAAGTGGCGCTCGGCAGCCTGTTTATTGGGGAACACTTTTCCGGTCGACAGATTCATATAGATCATCTCCTCCGCCTCTTCCTCCGTCCAGTCTGGATTGAACCACGGCCTAATAGTTGCAGCATCATCGTAAAGTTGGACATGGTCGACATGGGGGTGTCGCTTCGTGCCAGTAGTTTCTTTAATTACCGGCGAGGATGTTTCGGTCGCTTCTGACGTCTGCCATAATTGGCTAATAAGGTCAAAATCTTCCGTTATTTTTTTTAAGGCCTTATTTACCAGGACTAAATTACTGCTATCGTCACCGGGCTCATGGCTCCTTTCATACTCTGTTACCACGCCTTTTTTTTCGCTCACAAAACCTTGAAGCTCGTGAAATAAATTATAAAGATCATCACGTGAAATGGCGCTGGTTTCGATAGCACCTCTTGCTTTGTTCGCTAAGTTCCGTTTGTCATTTAAAATCCCTTTGACTATTACGGATGCAGTGATGTTTTGCGTCTTCTGACGGGCACTTTCAATGCGAGCAAAATCGTTCGTTATTTTATTAAAGGCGTCATTTACCTCGGCTAAATTACCTTTAACGCCACCTCTCGCGTGTCTCATTCTATATTCTAGTACCTCACGTTTTTTTTCTTCCACAAAATCTCGAAACTCACGAAATAACTTATTAAGATCACTAGGTCGAATGGTGTCGGTTTCGATGGCACCTCTCGCTTTGTTCGTTAAGTTCCTTGGGTCATTTAAAATCCCACTGGTTATTAAGGAGGCTTCTGGCAAGAAGGAGGCGCCATCTATCACCACTTTACGGGCAATTTCAATGAGAGTAAGATCTTCCATTATTTTAGTAAGGGCGTTATCTACCGGGGCTAAATTACCTTCAATGTCACCGATCGCGTAGCTCATTCCATACTCGTGTACCTCACTTTTTTTTTCTCTTACAAACCCTCGAAACTCGTGAAATAACGTATTGATATCTTTAGGTGAAATGGCGCCGGTTTCGATAGCACCTCTTGCTTTTTTCGTTAAGTTCCTTGGGTCATTTAAAATCCCGCTGACTATCTTTATCCCTTCCAATTCTTTAGCGTAGGATTGAACGAGATC
>JAGLQN010000486.1 GCA_023136835.1 Candidatus Omnitrophota bacterium
GAAAATCGTTTAAAAGTCATACCCTACGGGTACTGCTTCGCGGTCGCGTAAGCGATTTTCTTGGAAAGATCCGAAATCCAAGGAACCCGATCGAGGGCGAGTTCTCCTGCTTTCAAGAGGTTTTTTTGTCGCAAAAGTTTATTTACTGTATATTATGAAAATAGCCGGTATTTTTACCGGAAATAATAAAACGCGGATACGGAATATATGCCAATAAAGAAATTCTTTTCAACCCACCATGGCCTGCTGGCCGCTGTTGTCCTACTCGTTTGCTGCTTGGTTACCTTCAGTAATAGTTTTGATAACGGATTCCTTATGGATGATGTTCCGATGTTGCTTGCCAACAAAACAGCAAACGTCATTCATTTTCTCCAGTTTAATTTTACAGGACACCAACGCCAAGTTTATTTTAGGCCGGTTTACCACTTTTTTATGCTGGCGACGCATGCTTTTTTTGGCGACCAGCCTCTTGGATACAACGTTCTGAATATCGTCTTATATTATTTTGCCTGTCTTGCCGTCTACCATCTTATAAAGACTTTAATCAAAGATTTCCTCCCCGCGCTTATGACCGGTATTTTGTTTTGCGTTCATCCGATCAATGGGGTCTTAGCTAACCATAAGGTTTGTGCCGGTTATTCAGTCCTGGTTATAACGGCAGTCTTAAGTTTGACAAAATATGTGCAGGCGCTCGAAGAGCGTGATGACCGGTCCGGGTTTATTTTAAGCGGCATCTATTTCTGTTTTGCCTTAATGTGTCATGAAGTCGCGGTGATGGTGCCGTTATTGTTAATGTGCGTTTTATTTTTCGTAAAGCGATATGATATTAAAATGACATTTCTAAAAAGTTTCCCCTTATTAGCCGTATTGGGCTGCTATTTAATTTTCAGGTTCTTTTATTTCAGTCTGAAAAACAGCGTGATCGATAATATTTCTTATTTCGGAATGTCTTATTTCCAGTACTTCGCTTCTTATGCGAAGCTCATATTCTGGTATTTATCCAAGCTTTTTATTCCGGAGGGGATTGTCTTAGCTTGGGAGACATATGTCTTGCCCGAGAGCATATTCATTTGGTGCCTGTTATATGTATTAATGATCGCGGCATTATTATTTTTCATTGTGAAATACTGGAAGCGCGACATAATAGCGTTTTCCTTGATTTGGCTATTCATTGGGTTTGGGATTGTTCCTCTGGCCTGTTTTTCAAGGCCCGCATTAGGCTTTGTGATTCAGCCGCATTGGCTTTCGGTGCCATCCATTGGGTTTTTCTTGTCCGTCGCTGTCTTTCTTTCCGCGCTCCGTAAACGTATGAATAAAAAAGTTTGGATCTTGCTTGTCTGCTTGATCGTATTAGCCTGTGTCTTGAAATCACGCCAATACAATAACCGATGGAACAGCCAAAAGAAATATTGCCGGTACTGGTTAACTGTCTCGCCGCAAAGTTTTTGGCCTAATTTCTGGTTAGGACATTCTTATATGGTCGAGGGAGATTACGCTAAAGCTAAGATCCATTTCATTAGGAATTTGAAGAAGGGAATTCATGATGAAGAGATATATGGAAACCTCGGCATTGTGGAATATGAGCTTAAGAATTATGACGACTCTATATTGTATTTAGAAAAAGCTCTTGCGATCAAGCCTGATTCCGCGGAAACCCATTATTATTTGGGACGCGGCTATATTAAAAAAAAGATGTTTAGAAAAGCCGAAGAATATTATCTCCAGGCGATCGAGCTGGACAGATATCTCCTTTCTCCCAGGGAGGGATTGGCTCTGTTGTATGAAAGCCGGGAGCGGCATGAAAAAGCTCTTGCGGTCCGCCGGGATATCAAGGCTCTCTCCAATAAGGAACAGTAAAATTCCCCTTCCGGTATTCGCTGGCAATGACTTAAAGTTTAAGGCCAAAACAGTGCTTGACAAATGAGCATGAGAAGCGGCGATGTCATCAACCTTTTGCGCGGGCCCTAGATCACATCATTACTGTCTAAATTGCGTCATTCTGAGCATAGCGAAGAATCTCAGATCGTCGAGATTCTTCAGCTCTTCGGGCTTCATACTTGTTTTCCTTAAATTCGATAGATGAAACAAGTATAGTATTTGCTTCATCTAAACATTTAAAGGAAAGCAAGTACAGAATGACAGAGTTAAATTTATATTTCGAAATTGTCTTATCGTCGATAAACGCTTTTTAATTTGGGCATACAGGCTATCACATCTAAACTTATGGATTAGCGCGTAAAGGCGCAAAAGGATTTTTCCGCTTTAAGATTCGCACGCTGTGATTCCACGCCCAGCCCGGCGCGCCCATCCAATCCCCGAAGTCTGCCGCGGGAGAAAAATGATCCCGAAGATATCGCGCCAGCAGAAGGCAATGCGTTTCTCCGAATACACCCATGCCCCCCTCAGGGGAAACAATCCGGCTGGAGATGAGCACCCAGTTAGCCCTGTTCGACTCCATTTCCGCGATGGTCTTTCGTTCCTGTTCTTGAGTAATGTTGATGTGTTCAAAGAAAACAAGCTGGCGCACCGCGCTATCCCGCTGGCTTAAGAACAGATAAAGAGGATCGAGGGGTAAGACCAGGATCTTCTCATCGGGGAGCGTATTGTCCTTGATGAAATTTACGACGCCGGTAACCGCTTGAAACCATCTGGGATCCTGCAGGGTGTAGATCTTATTAGCTCCGATGTTCAATTGATGCTCAGGGTTCTTATGAAACTCGATGGCCCGGATTTCATATTGAATATTCCAGAAGGGCGGCAGAAACAATGTTACAATAACGAGCATCTTTATGACGGGTGAGGAAAGATTTCGTGTCGCCGTAGCGATAAGATAAAAAATGATGATCACTATTAACGGGAAGATCCAGAAGAACCTGTAAAAGACTCCGCTCGCGAAAAATTCGTGCGAGCTAAGCACGAGGAAAAGAAACAGGGAGCAAAACGCGAGAAAAGCGTTCTTCCTGAATTTCTGGGGGGATTTATCAAAGAAGATTAAAATCGCGCACTGGATCGACGCCATCAGTAGGATCAGGCCGAATATTTTTTGGGCAAGTGTCGCCGTGAAATAAGAGGAGAGCATTCTCAGCGAGTAAATAACGGCGTCAAATAATGAAGACGAGAAATCGGTGCGCTGTGTTTTCCCGTATGGAAAGCTTTGGGAAATGGCGTATTTCGGCAGCGGACGCAGCAGGAACCAGTAAATCAAGAACGCGATGGTAAGAATCCCGAGGGAAAGAAAGAAATATAACTTCCTTTTTTCGGATATTTTCTGATCCTTTTGAACAAAATCTACAAGGAGCAGCGACGGGACAAAAGCGATAAGAGTGGAGACCCCCATGTTCAAGCGTATCAGCATGAGCGCCAGAATGCTAAAGAACCCCACGTATATGTACCGGCGTTTGTTATTGTCGATGTACTTAAACGCGCAATAGAGGGTTATGAGCAGGGCTAAAAGCCCGCCGATATG
>JAGLQN010000487.1 GCA_023136835.1 Candidatus Omnitrophota bacterium
TCAAGGCAGAGCTGGCGGTCGAATGTTTCAGGGTTGCCTTTAATGTATTCTTTTGATTCTAAAAGGTGAGTTTCAATTGCGGATTCAAAAGCTTCTTCTGTGTGTTTTCCAGGCATTATGCTGCCTCCTCCCTTACGTCGATTTTTCCGGTTACTGCTGCTGATATGAGGGCTGTGCGGTATTCGCGAAGTTTGGAGATGGATTCACGGACTTTTGTGGTGAGGGTATCGATATTTCCTGTTTCACGGTCGAGAAAAACGGCGATGGCGCGCTGTTCGTCTTTTGATGGGACAAGAAACAACGAGTTGTCAATCCAATACTTGCCTAAACCGTATCGTGTGACACCTGTGGCTGCGACTCTGAATTGATCATTTATGTCACGCGCATAAAACGACCGAAACAAATATTCGCCGTTCGATAGTGAAGTATTAGGTCGTATCTGTGTGAGATGGTAGCCACAGAGCACATCATTGAGGTCTGAGGAGACATAGGCAGGAACTGCGATGTCGTCCCAAGACTCCGAGTCTTTTGTAATAAGTATGTCTCCTTCTCTCAGTATGAATTTTTCAATTTCAACAACTGATGCTGTTGCTTTCATTAAATCAAGGTCAGAAGTGATGTAATCGTTGTAATAAACATCCACGTAGTTGCAGAGGCGAACCGGATGCTCACCATTCACCGTCTTTTTATCAACGTTGCTGGGCTTGACTGAGGCGATGTGCTTAAGCTTTCGAACTTCCCACCCCTCAGGCACTTCCCCCAGCCACTCAACCCCCGAATCCCTATAAGCAGGATACCGCTTCCACCTGCCCCCCTGCATTTCCACAGCAACCCCCGAGCTCATTGTTGCGCCTCACGAAGTGCAATCTGTTCCCGAGCCATACGAATCGCTTCATGCAGCTTTCCCTCAAGCACATGTATCGGCGGCAGCTCAGTCAGGTATTCAGCAATATGTATCCCGCTCTCCTCCAGTCGCAAAAGCTCCACATGCTCATAAGACTTCTCTGCACATAATATCAGTCCCAGCGGCATTCCTTCACCCTCGCGCTTCTCGTATCTATCCAGCCAGCGCAGGTAAAGCTCCATTTGACCCTTATCTGCTGCCTGGAATTTTCCAAGCTTAAGTTCGATGGCGACCAGGCAGTGCATCCCGCGATGATAAAAAAGCAGGTCAATATAATAGTCCTCATTATCAATAGTAATCCGCTTCTGGCGAGCCACAAAACTAAAATCAGTGCCAAGTTCCAGCAAAAACCGTTCAAGTTCCGCAAGGATAGCTGATTCCAGGTCCCGTTCGCTGTAAGTGTCGGCAAGACCCAGAAAATCAAGCAGATAAGGGTCACGAAAAACCAGAACAGGAGTCATACGGTCTTCTTCCCGCAGTGTTTCAAGTTCCTGTTTTGCAAGCTGTGCAGGCTTTTTTGAGA
>JAGLQN010000488.1 GCA_023136835.1 Candidatus Omnitrophota bacterium
AATCATTGCCGATACCGAGATGCCCGTGTACGACGCTCATACGGAGTTCCGCCAACAGGCGTATCAGAAGGGCATTGACCTGCTGAGCGAGCACGCTGGCCAGCAGGCTTTTTCCCCCTCAGCGGAACGAGTCGGGCAAGACGATTCGCTGGAAGAACAAGGGGCCGCATAGCGTTCGTCATTTGACGAAGAATGGATTGCTCCATATTCTCCGGCGGATGTACTGGCATAAGGAGCATGGCACGATATGCCCGGCGGACTACTTTCTGGGCATTGTCGGCGAAGGTTATTCGCGGGCGGTTCGGGAGTTGGCGTGTTCGTTCGGGCTCGAAAAGGCCTTTGTGCCCTCCGGTGAGTTGTTCACGAAGTCGACCTCGCTGGTCATCAGCAAGAGTGCCTTTCGGGAATTGGTTCTTCGTGAAGGTCGGCGGGTCGAAATGGCGATTCGTCAACGGCGGTACGGTCCGAATTGGACGTGGGAAGACTGCACCGACCGCACGATTATCACGGGGGCCGACGGCGTGATGGTTCCGACGGTGACCGAGACGCAAAAGCGGAAGCGTCGCGAGACGGAAGCTCGGAAGCGGACGGAGGAAGGTCGTCGTTCGACGCGTCGACCGGGTCGGCCCAGGAAGGGCGCCGATGGCGACTACAAAGAGTTCAAGTTGGTCTCGTTCTATGATCCCGACAAGTCGCACAAGTATGCCGTCGGCACGTCGGGCAACCACCATGCCTTGGGCCGAATTATGCGTCGGGAGGCCCGCAAGATCGGAATCGATCAGGCCGACCTGTCCTACTCGGTGACCGACGGAGCCGAATGGATCGCCAAACAATACGCTGCTCAATTGCCCATGCTGGACCTGAACATTCTGGACTATTACCACCTTCGAGACCATGTCATTGCCGCCAGCCACGTGCTGTATGGGGAGGGAACAAAGCAGAGCGTCTCGTGGCGTGAGGAGATGCTGGAGTTGGCGTGGAACCGTGGCTCGCTGGTGATGCTGGACAAACTGGGGAACTATGTTCGTCGGCATCGGAGCGGTGTGAAACACGATGCGTTGAAATCGTTGCGGGCATATGTGGCGAAACGTGTGGCGATGACCGATTATCCGACGTTCCGTGAGGCGGGCTACGACTGTGGATCAGGCCCCACCGAATCGTTCTGCGGCTGCTTGACCCGTCGACTGAAAGGCCGAGGCATGCGATGGGACCGCGATCACGCCGAGTCGATCATGGCTTTGGGCAGCTTGTATTACTCGAATCTATGGAACGATTACTGGCAAACCCAACACGCCGCCTGAGAAGCCCCACGAAATCCGGTCACTCAC
>JAGLQN010000489.1 GCA_023136835.1 Candidatus Omnitrophota bacterium
GTTCATCAAGAAGAACGTATAGACGGTGAATTCTACACAATGACCTCTGAAGCAGGTGGACAGGTGCTCGATAGAGCCAGAGATTATACACCAATAATCCCGGCAGAAGACCTCGAATTTGTGGTGAGCTCATGGGAAAAGCATCATCTTTTCGGTGCTTTCGGAGTTGAAGAAAAAGCAGGAAGATCCGCACCGACTCTGGAAACAATGCAACGATTAATGAATATTCATAAAGAATACGAAGCCAACGGCGGGGATAACGCTCATATCAAGAAGATAGTAGATGCAACAGAACTATGAAGTGATTTATTATGGAACTGACAAACTACAGTCAAATTAACTGGTCAACAAAATATTATGTTGTGGAAGCCAAGAGTGCTTACATGGACGATACTTTCACAGCACAATCCGCTTGGACTACCAAAAAAGAGGCAATCGCTGAGAAGAACCGGACAATGAAACTCGATCCGAACGACCTTCGCTCATGGCTAAGAACCCGTTACAGATACCGCACCCTATCGAACATAGATGCACAAAGGTTGTTCCATTAATTGAGCGAAAAGAGGAATCCGAATGACAATAAATATGAAGGATTTGACAGGCCCTAAGCTGAAAAAGGGGTTGGGACTTAATAAAGCTACCAAATCATATCACAATAAGAATAAGTCTGGTGGTAACTTTGGGATAATTTTAAGAGAAACACCTGAAGGGAAGTGGTTTATCCTGAACGGTGCTCATGATTTGAATGGAGATGTGTACAATCTATCTATTGGTAGTGTAAGATTAGGAATTCCATCAGTAGGGCTCGTCAGTATAAATACTTATCAATCTGTAGAGATATCACAAGTCCTGAATGGAATTGTAATGTATATGGATGAGTACCCGGAACCTTAAACCACAATCAAACATTCATAAGGTAACTAATATGAAAAGGGATTTGAGTATGTATCCTCAAGGGGAAGGTGCTGTTAGAGTAGTTAGAACCTTTGGAGGCAAAGAATTCGAGTACGGCAGAACCTTCGATGCATTTGATATAGACCAAATTGATATATACAAAGGGATGATGAAGAAACTCAGGTACAACGTGAGAACCGTTTGGGACGGTAGCGTTATACACATCTATACCAGGTTAAACAAAACTTAAGTAATGGAGAAAAATAAATCATGGACGGCATTCTAATAGATGAAAATGTATTCAAGCGATTCAAGGTAGTTGCAAAGCTACGCAAACTTGGATGGAATGCAGTTGCAATAGGAGAAAGAGATGCCCCACCAGCAGGCACCAAAGACCCTGTAATAGTCGATTGGGCGAATAAAAGAGGTTTCCTGATTATCTCAAGGGACAAAGGTTCTGACCTTGAATCGACAGTAACCGATAGAGTGTGGTTAGATACTGAAGAAATAAAGAACAGTGAACCCGTAGACATAGCTGTTCACATCCACATCAGGCTTACTGAGGGCATTGGAATCGAGGTAGCATAGTAAGAGGTACACATTATGCCAAAGTCTAATAATTGGATTAATTATGGGGATGTAAACCCCAGAGAACACGGCGGGATATTTGTTCGATATAATCCTAATCACAAAGAGTATGAAATAGTCCAAACTACATCTACAGAGGATTTTGACGGCTTTGACTTTTCATATTTCTTTGAACACACCACAGTCAAGAAGTCTGCCTTATTGGAAGACAAAGGTCTGCACTCTTTTGCAGGTA
>JAGLQN010000049.1 GCA_023136835.1 Candidatus Omnitrophota bacterium
GCAAGATTTTCCTCGGATGGGTCAAGAATCACCTTTATATAATTATTCCGTATTTGCCAAGGATCGTCATAATACATCGACATTGACTGTTCATAAATCGACACTAAATGATCGCGCAGCCAATCCAAAGCTTCCCGAAGATATTTTCTCCATTCCTGATGCCATTCCTTTTCATTCTCGAGTTGACATCCGCAATTGGCTTTCCAACGCTCAACCCCATGAAAACAGCTCCACGAGGTATCTTCGGTAATCTTGACCTGATATTTAGGAGGATTTTTCGCTAGAAACTCACCGTAAATAGTGACTTTTGCCAGGTGGTTGGTTTCTATATAATAAAGCATATAAGCCAGCGCCATATTTCCAAACGCATGATGATGGCCGTAAGTTTCACCGTCATTGGCAATATGCACAAGGCGCGACCGGCCCAGTGGTTTTGGATATTGCTTGACCAAAGTCTTGGCAAAAGCGACACCATTTTCAAGCAGTTCCCCAAAAGCCACCTCATTCGAAACGTGTCCGTTATAAATGAAAATAACGATTGTTTTCCCCGACGGTAAACAGCAAAGATACGGCATTTGCGTATCGATCGCCCCGTCAGTGACATCCGTCCATTCATCACTGCCGATCTCTGCCACCGCGCTTACCTGATTCGGGGCAAGGATCGTAAAAATAATCCCGTGTTCTGCCAGGACCTCTAAGGTCGCTAGATCAACAGCCGTCTCAGGAAGCCACATCCCTTCCGGCTTGCGCTTAAATCGATATTCGAAATCTTTGATTCCCCAGATAACTTGGGTTTGCTTATCCCTGTCATTGGCTAGCGGCATGATCATATGATTATAGGCCTGCGCGATCGCAGCGCCGTGCCCGGAAAACCGCTTAATGCTTTCTTGATCCGCCTCCAATACAGACCGGTATGTTTCCGGAAACGCGCTTTCCATCCACGACAATAACGTCGGGCCGAAATTGAAGCTGATCTGGGAATAATTATTAACCGTATGGATCGCCTTGTCGTGATTATTAAGGATCTGAGTCTCTGCATTGGCCGCGTAACATTCGGAGGTGATGCGCTCATTCCAATCGTGACTTGGAGCCGCTGATTTTTGTTCCTCAATAACTCCCGACCAGGGATTTTCCCGGGGGGGCTGATAAAAATGCCCGTGAATACAAATATATTTCTTCATACTCTCACCTTAATACAAAACCATGCGTAATCTGTGTCAAAAAAACATTGCCAGACGGTTTAATGTTATCGAGATTATAAATGTTATAAAGGTTGCGAAGGTTACTGTTTATAGGTTGATTTACGTTACATAAGGTTAAAAAGGTTAAAACTTAGGCAACTTAATGTAACCTGTAACCATCTTGAAACTGTAACCTTTCTAACCTACATAACCTCATAGAACATTTATAACATAAACAGTTTATCGATATACGCCTTAAAAACGTTCACAATTTAAACGTTAACGTGTTTTAAAAAGATCGTGCTTAAAGGTGGCAGGGTCAATGTCAGATTGTAATCGCGAACAGTATACGAAGTTGGCGTTGAATAATTCCGACCCTCAGCGATCCATTCGTGAGGCTCCATATTCCGCTTGCCGCCGGTTGTCGTCCCCGCCCCGCCATATTTAACATCGTCACTGTTAAGGATCTCCTGCCATACCCCGCCCATCGGGCTGCCTACCATATAGTTCTGCCGGGTAATATTGCCAAAATTACATACAACAAGAATATTGTCCTCGGGGTTATACCCTTTTCGTAAAAAGGCAAACACGGCTTTATGGTCATAGCCCATATCCAGCCACTCGAATCCTTGAAATTGAAAATCCCGCTCATAGAGAGCCGGTTCATTTCTGTAAAGCGCGTTTAAGTCTTTTACCCAATCCTGAATCTGTTGATGAGACGCGTGCGACAGCAAACTCCACTGCAACTGCTCCTCGTGATCCCATTCTTCCCGTTGGCCGAACTCACCGCCCATAAATAATAGCTTCTTACCGGGATGTCCGTACATATAACCGAGTAGTGCGCGCAGGTTCGCGAATTTTTCCGGATCTCCACCGGGCATCTTTCCAATAAGAGAACTTTTTTCGTGAACAACTTCATCATGAGACAAAGAAAGCATATAATTCTCGCTAAAAGCATAATACAGGCAGAACGCGACTTCTTGATCATGATAACCTCGGTAAAGAGGCTCTCTGTAAAAATATTTTAACGTGTCATGCATCCATCCCATATTCCATTTCATATCAAAATGCAATCCGCCTTCAGAACCCGGTTTGGAGACATTTTGCCATGATGTCGATTCCTCGGCGATCATCTGCACATCCGGATATTGATCTTTAATCGTTTCATTGAGACGCCGGATAAAAGCGAGCGCTTCTAAATTCTCGCGTCCGCCGTGGATATTAGGCTGCCATTCTCCATCTTTGCGCGAATAATCAAGATAGAGCATGGAGGCAACCGCATCGACCCGAAGCCCGTCGAGGTGGAATTTTTCTACCCAGTAAACGGCGCTTGATATCAGAAAGGAAACAACTTCATTGCGTCCGAAATTAAAAACGCAGCTGTTCCAATCAGGATGAAGATTCCCGTGCTCATACAATTGCGTTCCGTCAAAATAGGTCAATCCATGACCGTCGCTTGGAAAATGCGCGGCCACCCAATCCATAAAGACCCCGATCCCGTTTTGATGAAAACAATCGACAAGATACATAAGATCTTCCGGTGTTCCATAACGTGCCGTCGGCGCAAAATAGCTAAGCGCCTGATAACCCCACGAACCATAAAAGGGGTGTTCGGCCAACGGCATAAATTCGACATGGGTGTATCCCATTTCCTTAACATACGGCACCAACTGTTCGGCCATTTCCCGATAGGTCAAAAAGCCTTCAGATCCGTGGCCGTTTCGCCTCCAGGACCCCAGGTGAACCTCATAGACGGACATCGGCTGTCGTGTATAATCGGCATTTTTCCTTTGTTCAAACCAGCCTCCGTCATTCCATGTGTATTTAGCGTCATAGACCATCGAGGCTGTTTGGGGAGGGCACTGACAATAAAAAGCATACGGATCAGCCTTTTCTTCCGTGAATCCATCATATTTCGAGCAAATATAATATTTGTACAAACTACCATTGCCAACGCCACCGATGAACCCTTCCCATATTCCCGAACCATCCTGTCTAAGATGAAGAACGTGCGTTTTCCTATCCCATTGATTAAAGTCCCCGATAACCGAAACCTTCTCGGCTGAGGGCGCCCAAACCGCAAAATAAGCGCCATCCACTCCATCACGTTTTATGCCATGGCTACCCAGCTTTTCATATATACGGCCATGCGCCCCTTTCTGAAACTGTGCAATATCCTTATCAGAAAAATAATCCGGACAGACTGTTACCGTTGGCGTCTTGATTCTTTCTTCTTCTGACTTCTCACTATAATTTTCAGTTTTCTCAGCCGCTTTCATGAGCTTATGCCTCACCTTAATTTGTTAATAAAACATATCATAAATCAAACCGTAAATCAGGGATAACGAACAAATAATACCCAAATACACAGAAAGAACCCGCCATCCAAAATCTTTTTTAATGATAAGAATCGTCCCATAACTTGTAACCGGGCCGACTAAAAGATAACATAGCGCCTGGCCGTGACTCAGGCCGCTTTTCATAAACGCATCCGCCATAGGAACGCTGGCCGTCGAACAAACATAAGTCACCAAACCGACGATCAGAACAAAGAAATATCCGAACAAACCCGTTAAATATTCGCTGATCAAATATTGGATCGGCTCAAAAACTGTAACGAAACTTGCGATTGCGATCCCAACGATAACTTCCAATCCTATTTCTTTCGGCAATGTCACAAACGCATACAGGATAGCTTCTTTGATCTTTTGCCGGATTGGTAACGCTGAACTCTGAATCGAAGCTGTTCCCTTGTGACAACATGACTCGGATTCGTCGTTATTTCCGATATCATTTGCTTTCAGTTTTATGCCATTGGTTACGATCCCCATCAAGATCGCCATCACAATCACCCCAAAGAAGATAATTGCCGTAAAGGTCAATCCAAGCAACTTCCAACAAACGATCAATGCCGAGATCGATGTTGCGGGTGTTGCTACCATAAATGCCAAGACCGACCCTAATGTCGCCCCTTTGCGGCGAAGAGTTATAGCAATCGGTAACGCGCCGATACAACACACTGGAAGCAAGGTTCCGATGATCGACGAGATAAAAATAGGTTTCAATCCTTTTTCCCCAAGATGTTTCTCAACGATATCCGTCGGTATAAATTTAAAAAAGAACCCGCTGATCAAAAATCCAACGGCTAATGTCAGCCACAGCTCCCGGAAGTACATCAAATAAACCTGAAAGAATTCGTAGAAGAATTCCACTTGTCTAATCTCCCGTCTGAACTTTTATGTTATTTTGGGCCGACATCACCCGGGCCGGCCCCTTCTTCATCAAGAACGATCTTCGATTTAGGCTTAATGATATCTTTCTCATCGTAGATCTCACCAAATAACTCCTCAAGAACATCTTCCATCGTCACAAGGCCCACATCTTTGCCCTTAGAATCCTGAACAATAAAGAGGTGCTGGTGATACGCCTGAAATTTTTCGAGAAGAGCATCCGCTTTAGTGAACCAGTTTACAAAGATCGGTTCTCTCATAAAATCCCGTACGTGCGCCTGATAATTATCCTTGGCAATCTCGCGCAAAAGGATCCGGTGTTGCACTGTGCCCACAATATCCAAAGGATCTTTATCATAAACCGCAATGCGGCTAAAGCGGGAATTAATGATATCCTCTTTGACATCAGCCAGCGTCTGATGTGCAGGTAAAGTATAGATCTGGTCCATAGGTTTCATGATCTGGACCGCGCGGACATCGTTCAACTTAAAAACACGGTTACATAACACCTCTTCATCCATTTCCACAGTTCCCTCTGCCCTTCCCAATTTCAACATCATCTTGATCTCGTCTTCCGTCACGCGGGGAAGCTTGCGGTCTCCGACAAAAGGTTTGGTTATTTGGATAATTAAAACCACTAACGGTCGGAATAACCATAATAATAACCGCAATGGCTTGGCAAAGAACAACGACAAGGCAATTTTATAACGCTCGCCAATGGTTTTAGGTATGATTTCAGAAGCGACAATAATACTGAAAGTGAGAACCGTTGAGGCAACCCCGAGCCATTGATTCCCAAAACGAAGGGCAACTTGCTGTCCGACAAAGATCGAACCCACAATATTTACCGCGTTGTTTATAATGACGATCGACGCAATTGCATATGTAATGTTTTCTTTGATATACAGGAGATCTCTGGAATGCCGCCGCTTTTCCTCATGCAAAATCCTCGCGCGGACAAGCGGAAGACTAAGAATCGCTGCCTCAGACATGGAACACAGGCCTGAAGCAATAATGATCGTTAAAAATAGAATTATAACCGTAACCATTTTTTAATATGCTTTACTATTAATATTAAAATAGATTTTTCATATGAATATTAAAAGGTTTATTATATATGTTTTAAACCTAATTGCAAAATGAATTTGTATTTCTCATTGGTATTTCTCATAAGGATCCGGAAAGTATTGAAAATCGGGGATTTAAGAAGATTTACGCTCTGGATAACCACATCTTAAGATTTATATCAGATATCGACTTCTGAAAAGAAATTAAGAGGCTGATCCGTCTTTTCGTTTATACTCCTGAAAATGGTAGGTCATCATTCCTTCTTTACTTTCCTCGGAAATTTGGATAGATTCGAAGATATCTTCAAACGGTGGGAAAAAAGCATCGCAATCAAACTCACTATGAATGTGAGTCACATAAAGCTTCTCACATTCCGGGCATTTTACGGCCCATTCATAAACCTGCTGCCCGCCGATCACAAAAATAGTTTCAATAATATTCTTAAGCTTCTCATTATTTGCCATTTGCAGGACCTGGTCAAAACTATCGGCCTTCAACACCCCTTCGGGTAACCGTAAGCCTTTATTCTGCGTTAAGATAATATTCATTCGGTTAGGAAGCGGCCGGTATTCTTGGGGAATTGAGTCCCAAGTCTTCCTTCCCATGACAACAACATTTTTCTTCTTTGGGGAACGTGTCGTGGAGGTTATCGCGCGGAAATGCTCAAGATCTGCGGTCAAATCCCATGGGAGCGCATCATCTTTCCCTATGCCGTTTTTAGTGTCAATAGCAATAATAATATTAAGAGGGATCATAATTATAATTCGATGTTTCTTTGTTTTACCTGAATAGTTTCATTCAATTAAAACTCAAAAATCGTTTCTTTTCGTTTAAATTTCTGAGTTGGATTTACCCATTCCGTTCAATTTCACTCCATGGGAAAATCTATCTCTTTCTTACGAATATTCAGAGTGTTTTGTCGGAATTTCCGTCTTGTTTTATTTGATTTAACACAATGCCAAGACGGATGGAGACAAAATGCTCTGAACATTCGCAACGAAAAACTTTTTATTACATAAATTTTGAAATGCGCGCCCTACAACCTACCTACAACTGCCACATTATTTTCTTGTACTCTTGCATCATTCGCTGGGTATTGAAAAAAGCGCTGCGTCCAACGCAATGGATCATCTTATCTATCCAAGGGCTTTGAACATCGATATCCCCTTCCCGATTGGTCTGATAATACAATTTCGCCACCTCATTTAATACAGCATAAAGCTCGTAGGAATCTTCATCTAATCTCAATTCCATCTCTTGACCGATCACGGATCCGGAATGTTGATAACCAAAAATCCAGCCGATATCATCTTCTGCCGCTTCGACCACCCATCCATCCAATGTACTAACCTGGATGACGCCATTAAGAATCGCCTTCATACCGCTTGTTCCTGAAGCCTCAAAAGGCGGCAGCGGATTATTTAACCAAACATCGACCGAATTTGTCAAAAGCTTGCCAAAATACGTATCATAATTTTCCAAGATAAGCACCTTGATCACTTCCCGGTGGTCATTGAGCTGGTCGATATGGTCCAGGATTTCCTCAATATGCGCCGAACCGATATCATCATTGGGATGGGCCTTTCCCGCTAAAACGATTTGCAAGGGGCCAACCTCATAGGCGATCCTCAAAATCTGCTCGACGTTATGAAAAATTAGCGCGGGACGCTTGTACCCGGCAATCCGCCTCGCCCATCCAATGGTCAAAACATCGTTCTTTAAACCCCATCGCCCAAGTGTTTCTATTAAGTTCTTTTTATTCGCTTGATGCGCCGCGAAAATATCCTTTCGAAATTGCTTATCACTCTTCAGTTCAACTATTTTTTTCAGATTCTCTGGATGCTTTCTCCAATTACCCAACGTTGATTCATAGCGGTCGAACAGATCGCCAAAAGGCATCGATAGCCACGTATGCATATGAACACCGTTGGTGATCGACCGTATTTTCGAGGCGAAATCAGGAAATTGCAAGCGCGTGATCTCTCCATGCTTGGCGGCAACAGCGTTAACTTTTTCACAATTATTCAAGCACATATAAGTCAAATTAATTTGATCAGAATTCTCTGTTTCTTTTCCTAAAGCGCGCGCGGCTTGAGCATAGTCATCATTCAATATGCGCGTAATATCCGCAATCGAAAATCGGTCATGACCGGCGGCGACCGGCGTGTGGCACGTATAGGAAAACTTTTTCCGGTATTTTTTAAACTCGCTTTTTTTGTCCAAGTGAATATATTTTTCTGTCATTGCAAAAGCCGCGTGGCCTTCATTGAGATGATAACAGTCAATGCGATACCCGAGACTCTCTAACGCCTTTACCCCGCCGACACCCAAAATAAGGCGCTGATAGATCTTCCACCATACATCATCACTGCGATACAACTGGTCCGTTAATTTCCGGAATGAAGGATGATTTTTTTTCAGATTAGAATCCAGTAGAATGATCGGACAGGCATGTTTCTTATCGTAGCTATACACATAATATTTCCACAGACGAAGATGGACCGGACCTTCCCTCGTTTCGATCTTTACAATATTTTTCAGCGGGATCAATCCTGGATAGGTCGACGGATCCCAAGTCAGCTCTTCGGGAATTTGCCCGTGCTTATACCAAAAATTCTGCTTAAAATAACCTTTATTCCAGAGAATACCAACCCCCGCGACAGAATATCCGAGGTCGGCCGAGCTTTTGACGGCATCACCGGCGAGAACCCCTAATCCCCCACCGTAAATCGGGATATCCAGCATCTTGTCCGTATTCACCTTGAAAAGATAATCACAGATCCAGTCATTGGAAAACACTTCGTGCGTAAAAAAACGGTTCTTTTCCGACATGGGGCGTTTTTGATGGAAGGAATTGTAGATGCTGGGGGCAATGCCGAATTCCATTGAGAAATACGCAACGCTTTTTTCTTTGCTCGACAGTAAAGATTTCTCAATATTTAAAACTGTCTCGACTGGAAAACCAAAATATTCTTCCTTATTGATATCTGTTTTGTAATTTCCGGCAAAACCTTCAATCGTCGCGACGAAATCGTTATAACAAAAAGAATTTGCTTCCTTAATCGTGCTGCTCAAATCATGGCTCCTCAATAATGATAAATAGAGATCGGTATTATGGATAACAAACCAATGTCATTATATCAAAAGTTCATTTTTTGTATTTATATTTTTTGTATTCTTCACTCTCAAATTTCTTGATATTACCTGATTTTTGTTTCGCAATAATGAGGCTCGCGTACGGTTCTTTCAATGCGTCCATATGTCCGGTCCCAAGATCTCCGCCTAAGACACACAACGCCGTAGCTAAAGCATCTGCCTCAATCGCTCTTTGCGCGATAACCGTCGCGCTGATCACGTCTCTTTGCGGATACCCGGTGATCGGGTTGATAATATGAGACCATTTTTGGCCTCCAATATGATAATACTGTTCATAATCTCCCGAAGTCGCGACAGCCTTATCCACGACATTGACGATATCAATAATTTTTGATCTATCCCGGGGATCACGAATACCGATACGCCAGGGTTCACCATTACAATTTTTCCCGCCGGCATAAATATCCCCGCCGGCATCAATAAAAAAATTCATTATCCCGTGTAGCCGGAAAATCCGCGCGGCTTCATCAACACCGTAGCCTTTGACAATGCCGCCTAGGTCAATTTTTGTTTCTTTGTTGAGAAGCTTGACGTGACGATTGCCAAGCAATTGAATGTTTTTCGAACCAACCGCCGATTGAACTCTGCTGATCGCGTTTTTGTCCGGAAAAATATTGTTCCGCTCGCTTTCCCTCCACAGCTTCATCAACGGCCAAACCGTGACATCAAATGCCCCCTTCGTCGAACGCGAAAAAACAATGGACTCTTCAATCACATGATAGGTGTCTTGCGCAATGGAAACAGACGCAAGACCTGAGTTATTGACCTTGGCAATGTCGCTTGCCCCATCCAAAACATTCATCTGCGTCGAGATAACCTCAAGCCTCTCCCAAATATCTTTGTAAGCATTCTCGATCTTTGAAATATCTGTTGGATCACGGCAAACATCCATTTGGACGGTCGTGCCCATAAGCATTCTTGTCGCACTGTACTTCTCGCGCCGCGGCACGCTTTTACGATCGCATCCCAGTTGAGCCGCCAGAATACTCAAGACAAACATTAAGCTTAATACAGCTTTAAGATTTTTCTCACGCACGATAATCACCGCTTTTTCCGCCGCTTTTATGCGATAGTTTTGTTTCGCTGATCACCGATCCCTTATCCGCCCACTTCATCATGTCATAGATCGTCAGCGAAGCGACAGACGCCGCGGTTAATGCCTCCATTTCAACGCCGGTTCGCCCATAACAAACAACTTCAGCCGTTGTAATAACTTGACGTTTGCTTTTCTCAATCTTAAAGATTATCGTAACCTTATTAAGCGCCAAAGAATGACACATTGGAATAATATCCGGTGTGGATTTTGCCGCCATAATCCCGGCAACGCGGGCAACCTCAAAAACATCGCCTTTCGGCGAACCGCTTTCGGTCAAAGCCCGAAACGCTATTGGGCTCATTTTGACCGTTGATACCGCGCGCGCGATACGCTTGGTAACTTTCTTGCCGCTCACATCAACCATTCCATCAATCTGCTTTTTTTGTTTTCCAGCCACTTCCGTCTCCATCAAAATATTTAACTGTCAAATCGATCTTTCATATGAAAAGGCATGCTCATGGAGTGAATTGAGCCCCGAGCAGAACGAGGAGCGATCTGAACGGAATGAGTATGCCTTTTCCAATCTTTTCGCGTCGTATCTCTCTATGATCGAAATGCTTAAATGAATTCATCTAACCTGTGCGGTTTGATTCTCTGCCGGACTTTTTTCTTTTGTGATATTTGCTTTTTCAACTCCAGGATCTTTTCCTTCAAGGCTTTTGGCCTCTTTCGGTTTTGCCGTTTCTTTTTCTCACGCTCATGGATTTCTTTTTGTTTTGCGTTGCGCCGTTTTCGTTCGATCGTCGCCATTAACAAGCAGCGCGCCCGATAACGATTAAAACCCTGCGAGCGTTCCTGCTGCGACCGGACCTGTATTTTCGTCGGGTAATGCAGCAGAACAACACACGTGGAAACTTTGTTCACATTCTGCCCGCCAGGACCGGAAGAACGGATAAACGTCTCCTTAATATCTTTTTCAAAGATCTTCATCTGGAGCATTTTCCACCGGAGATTTTTTGCCTTTTCGATTGAAACACCAAATTGAGTCATAATAAAATAAGCCCGTTTTTAAACTAGATCTTTTTATAAAGAATCGCAACCCATCCTTCGCCCTTTTCGATCTTCAGGCACCGTAAAGGATGCCGGTCATACACCTCGCGGAAAATATCATAATTATTCAATGAGATCCCGGAGACGGCTAAATATTTTCCCGGCTGAACAAAATTAATGATCTTATCCTCCATCCGGATAAGTTCTTGAGTTAAGATATTGGCCGCGACGAAATCATATTGCGCCTTTGTCCGATACATTTGCGCGTCTTCTATTGTAACATCAACGGTGGCGCAATCATTATCGATACAATTCTTTCTGGCAACCTTAACGGCATCCTTACTGACATCAATGGCTTTAATATCCTTTGCGCCGCATTTGGCCGCGATCATGGCAAGAATGCCGGTTCCGGTTCCAAGGTCCAGGAAATTTTCGAACCGGCCTTCACACCGCTCAATAAACCGTGCCATAAACCTCGTCGTGGCATGCAGCCCCGTGCCAAAGGCAAGATCCGTATCAATATAAAGTGGTGTTTTTCCCCGGAGTCGGCACTTACACTTATACCGTGAAGGAATAACCTGAAAAGTTTTCGTTAAAGCAAACGGTTTGAACTCCTTTTTCCACTTTGTTTGCCAGTCCTTCTTTTCTAAAGACTTAAGAGCGAGCGAAACATCCTTCAGGTGAAACGCTCGCAACCGTTTTCTTAATGAAAGAGCTTTTATATGTGATCTAAAATAAACCGATAAACGGGTATACGGCCATTGCTCGCATTCGATGATCGCCTCTTCGGCAACCCCATTGTTGAGCAGCAATCCTTTTAAGATCTCGATATTCCCTGTATCAGCTGAAACCGTTTTGAGTGTGACTTCAAATACAGATCTTTTTCCCCCTCCAGACATAAACTATAGATTATCCTTAATCCTTCGGTTTTGCAACAGCAAAATTCCGGTAGAAGGCGCGAGAAAAAGTTTGATTTTTTCCTTCAAACGCAATACACTGATACTACTAATAAGGAGGGTTGTTATGGTTTATCCACTATTTCTTGTTCTTGCAAGTATTGTCATTATTGTTCTGATATTCTTTCTCGAAAGGGCTTTTCGCAAGATCACCGAGCTCGAACATACCTTAACTGAAGAACGCCGCAAGAGAAGCATGCCGATGCTGACTCTGGAGGTCAATACAGATACTGATTATGGGGTCTTCCTGATCAACGACAGTTACTGTTACGCAAAGAATATCCAGATTACCGACCTAGATGTTATCGTTGATTACGGCTTCAAGAAACATATTACTCTTAAGTTCGATCCCCTTGAAATGCTCAAGCCCAACGGAAAAATTAAGATGAACTACCGTGTTTTCGACGGCGATTATGATACAACCGTCAATGATGCCAAGAACATCCTGAATCATATCCCTGACACCCCTATTGAAATGCATCTGCGTTATGAAAACATCGAGGGTGGGCCCTTCACCTCGACGATCATACCTGAAAACGATCAATACGTCGTCAAAGAAGTCACGGCCATCGATGAAGAAAGCCGCTAAGATTCACCCCAGCGGCTTTCTCTAAACATTTCTCGCGCTAATATCTATAGCGCGCCTTGCACGCCATTTAAATACCCATAAAAATCATTGTCTGTCGTGAGCATCAAAGTGGTGTGATCGTTAATAGTTTTCCGATAGGTGTCTAAGGTCTTAGTGAAAGAATAAAATTCCGGATCTTTATTATACGCATCAGCATAGATCTTGATGGCTTTTGCGTCCGCTTTTCCCTTGATCTCCTGTGCCTTGCGATAAGCCTCTGATTGGATCTGTTGCAGTTCCTTGGCTCGCTGCCCTTCGATCTCAGCTTTTTTCCCTTGGCCTTCCGAGCGGAATTGCTCAGCGGCACGCTTACGTTCCGAGATCATGCGCTCATAGACCTTGTGCTGAACCTCCTTAACATAATTGATCCGCTTAATTTTTACGTCGACAAGTTCAACACCATAATCCTTAACAGCCTCGGCTGCCCGCATAAGGATCATTTTACTTAAGGCCTCTCTCCCTTTTTCGATCGACGCAAGCGCTGTTTTGCCGAACTCTTCCGAAGAGGTTTCTAAAACTTTCGTGTCTCCCTCTTCGATCAACCGGTTACTATTACGGATCGCTTCAACAAGCACGTGGCTGGATACCGCTTCGCGGGTCTTGGCATCAATAATATCATCGAAACGGCTTTGGACATTTTGTTCCGTTCCAACACGCTTCATAAACTTAAGAGCATCGTCAATACGCCAGCGCGCTGTTGTATCAACCCAAATCAAGCGTTTTTCGCGGGTCGGCATCTGGTTGGCATCTCCGTCCCATTCTAAGATCCTCTTATCAAAATAATTCGCCGTTTGAACAAAGGGCAGCTTGAAATACAGCCCTGCCTGTGTTTTTGGCTGGCCGACCAATTTCCCAAATTGTGTGACCACAACCTGCTGCGTCTCATCAATTGTATAGAGAGCACCGCTCACTCCTAGGATCACAAGTAAAATAACAATTCCAATGATCATATTAATCGTATTTTTCATTTCAGCTCACCCCCTTCACTCAAATTAAGCAACGGCAAAATACTATTTGCCTCAGGTTCAAATATAAATATCTTCCCGACCTTGGGAATGATTTCTTCTAACGTTTCTAAATAGAGCCGGCGTTTCGTTACTTCTTTGGCACTCTTATAGGCGTTCCACGTATCAAGGAATTTAGCCGCGTCTCCCCGCGCCTTTGCGACACGCGCCAACGCGTATCCTTCGGCTTCACGAATCGTCTTCTCAGCTTGCCCCCGAGCTTTTGGGATAACCTTGTTGTACGCTTCCCAAGACTGGTTGATCACTTTTTCTCTTTCCTGCTCGGCTTCGTTCACTTCGTTAAACGAGGCCTTGACAACCGACGGCGGAAGAACTTCCTGCAATTCAATTTTATCGATCTGAACACCGCTTTTATAGTTATCCAAGGCCTTTTGAAGCAGATTTTTTACTTCCTGATTGATTTCATTCTTGCGGGTTGTAATGGCCTCGTTTACGGAATAATCGCCGATAACCTGACGCATAGCCGCTTCGGAAAGATTGCGCACAGTCTCCCGGGGATTACGCACATTGAATAAGAGATGGATCGGATCTTTGATCTTGAAATGCACGATCCAAGAGACATCCAGAACATTCAAGTCACCTGTTAACATCAAGGCTTCTTCATCGTAAGACTTCGAAGAATATTTTGTGCTGACACCGGCTTTAAGTGTCCGAAAACCGAATTCCTCTTTAAAAACACGTTCAATCCTGACTTTGTCAAGCTTATCGATATTAAAGGGCAGTTTCCAATGCAAACCAGGCTGCGTTGTTTTTGTGTATTTCCCGAACCGGCGAATAACACCGACCTCTCCCTGGTCAACGGAATAAAAACTTGTTAAGGCAAAAAACCCAAACAGAAAAAAAATGATGAACATAGGCAACCACTTGTTGAATTTGTTGATATACTTCCCTCCCTGCCTGAATAATTCTTCTGGCGTATCCGGAACCTTAAAGTCCATGATATCCTCCTTTTTTCTTGTTCATAAAATGGTTAAACCGTATCATTCGCATCTTAATTATATCATTCTGAACGAGCATAGCGAGTGAAAAATCTCAACAGGGGAGTCAAGATTCTTCGTACTCATTTCCTCAGAAAATCAAGTGAAATGAGCACTCAGAATGACAGTATAGTCCAACTTATCCGGTTTTTTCAATCTTTAGAATATGTTTTCCTCCAATCCCGTCCAGCTCTTCAACGCGAAACGGACGATTTTTCAGTATGCGGTGAAGATCCTCGACATTACCTTCCTTAAGAATGGCCCACGTCACCGGCCGCTCGCTCAAAAAATCAACGACCATTTGATCCTTGTTCAAGAACGGGATCGGATGCGGACTCCAAAATCCTTTTCCATTGATATCAATAACCGCCATTGGCCGGTCTGTATAGAACCGGACACCTCGCACATAAAACTTACTGGCAAGAACAGGCGTCTGTGAACGGTCTAATGTTTTAAAAACATCGCAGATCGGCTTGCAGGAAACCCAGGGCTCAATATAGGCGCGGCTGGAATACGCTGTTCCAAGGAGCGTCAAAGTCACACCAAGATATGTAAAGATCATTTGAATATACATCTTTTTGCGATTGAAAATAAAGATCAATAACGAAATACACGCCAGCACGCCCGCAGAAATATAAATCGGCCGTATGTCCAAAATAATATCAGAATATTGTTTAGCGGCAATGATCCCGCCGATAGCAACCCCGATCAACATAACGGACATAATATACGCGCATATTTTAAAAAGACGGGGATTTTCACCGTTTCCGGCTTGTTCGAGCGCCCCATTTATTGAATACGCGAGGATAATCGCGATAGCAGGAAACGCGGGAAAAATATAACTGGCAAGCTTGGAATGCGCTGGCTGAACAAAAATATAAATACCGATGATCCATGCCAACAGAAAAAATAATTTATCCCGAGAGGCCATTTTTTTCTTAAACTGTATAAAGATCGAATACCCGGCCGGGATCCAGAAAAGAAACCACGGCATAACGCCGACGAACATGAGCATAATATAGAAATACCAGTTATCAAGCCTGGCATGTTCCGACGCCAAAATCCGGCGCCAATGCACATTATAGAAATATTCTTCCAGAAACCATGAACCGTGGCGCGCGTACATTAATATGTGCCACGGCAAAGCGAGGGCTAAAAACAAAAGCAGCCCCCATATCATCGCGCGGCATTTTAAGAATGCAAAATCCTTTTTATATGCCAGGAAAATAAATACCATTGCCGCTGAAAACAGGATCCCTAAAAGACCCTTCGTTAAGACGGCTATTGCCGCGAAAACAAAATAAAGAATAATGCCTTCCCCCTTATATTTGCGGTAATGATAGGAAAAACAAAAGCATCCGATGGTGGTCGTGACAAGGACGGAAAAAATCATATCAGTGAGAACCGCGCGGGAAAGCGCCAGATAGATAAAACTGCTCGACAAAATAACACCGGCAAGAAAAGCTAATCGCTTACGCTTAAAGAGGGTCCAGGCAATCCAATACACTGTTCCAACACCAACCATTCCGAACAATGCCGGCCAAAACCGGGCCCCAAAAGCCGTTAATCCAAATACTTTGATGGCCAACGCAAATAAGGCAAAGGCTAGAAATGGTTTTTCAAATTGCACTTCATCGAAGATCATCGGTGTCAGCCAGCTTTTATGGGTCATCATTTCCTTCGCGCTTTGAATATAGAAAACCTCATCCGGATGGGTCAAACTAACAATATTATTTCCGAACATCAAAAGCACATAAGACAGAACCATTAATATACCGATTGAAACAACATGCCGTTTTCCTTCAAACCAATCATTCCCCATTAATTAACTCCTCAATTGAGACAAATTCAAAACCCTTTTCCCTCAATGCGCGCGCCAGCAGAGAAATGGATTTTACAGTTTGCCGGCGGTTCCCGCCTTCGGTCGTTGTGACATTCCCACTATCGTGAAAAAGAAGGATATCTCCATTCTTAATGTGCCCTGAAATATATTTAACGATCGACTTGTGATTGAATGATACCCAATCTTTGGAATTCAAAGACCAAAGGATCGTCTCATACCCCATGGATTTAACTTTTTTCTTGATATTCCTTCTCAACCAAGCCTTGGGAGGACGGAAATATTTTGTCGTCTGGCCGGTAGCCTCCCGGATAACATGCTCTGTATATTGTATCTCTTCCTCGATTTCAGCCGGCGTATAATAAAACATCACACTGTGCGCGTATCCGTGATTGCCGATCGTATGCCCTTCACTCGCCACCTGCCGGGCGATATCCGGATACTTTTGGACATGATGCCCGATCATAAAAAAGACCGCGCTAATATTTTCCTTTTTTAACTCATCAAGGATTTTCGGCGTCCAATCGGGTGATGGCCCGTCATCAAAGGTCAGTAAAACACGCTTTTTATCTGTTTTGATCCGGTAGATCGTTCCTCGCCGGGCCAAAATCGCCTGATCAAAAAAAACACAAAAACCACCAATGACAATAAACAGAACAACAAAACCGACTATGCTAAAGAAAACCATTAGAGGATACTTTCCGGATATGTTTCACAGTCAGAGCAAAACGGCTTAAAAGCCTGAAAATGGCTCAGCAATAAATCCGTTTTATGAACATTATAAGTCGCGACCGCAGGATGGAATACCGGAACGATTTTTTTGGGGCCAAAGGGTGTTTCAACATCAATAACCCTGCCGGCAACAGAACTTATTTTTTCCGGCGGTATTTGGAACTTTTCAAACACATAGGTCGTCGCAAAATTCCCTAATGTTCCGATTACTTTCGGATTGACGATTTTTATTTGAATATCCAAGCTTCCGACACAAGAGCTGATCTCGCTGGAAAGCGGATTGCGGTTATCCGGTGGGCGGCATTTTAGAATATTACACAAATAGATATCATTACGCGTAACTCCGATGGAACCAAGCAGCTTATCGAAGACATCACCTGCCCGCCCGACAAAAGGTTTCCCCTGAAGATCTTCATTGCGTCCAGGAGCCTCTCCGATAAACATAATATCGGCATCCACATCTCCCTCTCCGGGAACCGTATTGGCGCGCGTGGCATGAAGAGGGCACCGCGTGCACGACGCGATCTGGCCCCTTAACTTACCAATCTTAACTTGCTTTTCCTTGAGGTCCATAAGATAGTATTACTTTTTTCCTTGATTAGCTACAGCTTCGTCAGCTTTTTTGACAGCTTCGGGGTCACCTAAATAATAATGCTTGATGGGCTTCAAATCTTCATCAAGTTCATAAACCAGGGGTATTCCCGTTGGGATATTTAATTTGAGGATATCATCCTCAGAAACACTGTCTAAATGTTTAACAAGCGCCCTTAAACTATTACCGTGCGCGGCAATAAGAACTTTTTTTCCTGATAGGATATCTTTTACGATCACATCTTTCCAATAAGGGATAAAACGTTTTACGGTGCTCTCAAGGCTTTCGGTCACAGGAAGATCGGTCTCATCCAGATCCTTATAACGCGGATCACTGCCCGGATAGCGCTGGTCATCCTTTTCCAATTCCGGCGGACAGGTATTATAGCTTCTTCGCCAAATGAGAACCTGCTCGTCACCATATTTCACCGCCGTCTCTGATTTATCCAATCCTTGAAGTCCGCCATAATGCCGTTCATTAAGGCGCCAGGACCGGTAAACAGGGATCCACATCAGGTCCATTTCATCCAAAACAGCCCACAACGTCCGAATAGCGCGCTTAAGAACAGACGTGTAGGCAACATCAAAGGCAAAGCCTTCGTCCCTTAAAAGTTTTCCGGCCGCGCGGGCTTCAGACTTACCTTTGTCAGAAAGGTCAACATCGGTCCATCCTGTAAATTTATTTTCTTTATTCCAAGTGCTTTCACCATGCCGCAGCAGAACAAGCTTTGTTACTCCCATACTATCCCCTCTCCATTGTTCTAATATTGTTCTTATAAAGTCAATACATTGTACACAAAAATGGGGAAAAGTTAAATAGTTTTTAAATCAAATATGAGAATGGAATACATACAAGGCAGGAATGATTACTTGGTTTTTGATGAAGTTTTTGTTCTTTTCGGGGGGGTTTTGGAATAGGTTTTTGCGCTTCTAGAGACTTTCGAAGAATCTGAAGAGACTTTCCTTTTAGGCATGTGATATTGCATCCATGCAGCGGAGAATTTTTCCAACCAGTCAACCGATGCCGTCTCAAAACCGATGTCATGCCCGGCTTTTTCGCTTTCGATCCACCGATGGCGATTGATCTCCTCAACGGCTTTTTTATTCTTTAATAGTTTTTCGTTATTAATCAATGGCATAATTAACTCTAACAATCCGAGTATTATATCATTTTTAAATCGGTTCTGTCAACTCTAATCCAAGTAGTTTCTGGGAATGATACCATAGATCCTTA
>JAGLQN010000490.1 GCA_023136835.1 Candidatus Omnitrophota bacterium
AATTGATCGACGCCGGCATCGATTCTTTTAAGGTGGAGGGAAGGATGCGTTCGCCTGAGTACGCGCGTGTTGTTACAAAGGTTTACCGTGAAGCGATTGATGCTCATTTAGAAGGCAGGCTGAATGATGATCTTAAAAGCGCGATGAAAGAGCGCTTAGCGCAAGTTTATAACCGCGGGTTTTCCAACGGTTTTTATTTTGGCAAACCGGATGGAGCCAAGAGCGATCAATTGGGTCATGTTTATGAAAAAGTTTATGTTGGCGAAGTGAAGAAATATTATAAGAAGATCAGTGTCGTGGATATTCTGGTAAGGACAGGGAGATTAAAAAAGGGCGAGGAGATCCTGTTTATCGGCAAAACGACACCGGCCTGTATGGCCACCATAGAAGAAATGCAGCAGAATAATGTGTTTGTTGATGAGGTCGGTCGAGGCCAACATGCCGGCATCAAGATTCTCTTCAAGGCCAATCCCAAAGATAAAGTTTTTCTCTGGAAGCGTCGAATGTAGCATTTATGGAGCGTTAACGCTCCATAAAGACGTACATGTAGACGTCCACGGAGCTTTAGCGGAGTGGGAAAAGGATGAATTCTTAGTTTATCCATCCTTCGCGGAAGACCACGGGCACCCTTCGACAAGCTCAGTCCTTCAATTACACTCAGGATCCCTCGAGAAGGAGTCCCGAGCGAAGTCGAGGGATGCCCGTGCCTGCCGGCAGGCAGGGATGAACGCGAATAAATTCTGTGGAAAGATCTTCTGCTTCGGAGGATGTTCTGCTTCGCCAAGGCTTCGCGGAATTTCTCCGAAGCTTTAGCGAAGGAGAATGCGCGGACGGTTGGGATGGATAACCCTACGAAGCTCAACACGAAGTTTCGTGAACGAAACGAAGTCATTGAGCGTAGTAGGGTAAAACAAAAGGGTACCACGGGTCAATTTTCCTTAATAAATATTTAGAGGAAATTGACACCGTCCAGCTTCCTCTAATAATAAATTAACTATTTTGGAA
>JAGLQN010000491.1 GCA_023136835.1 Candidatus Omnitrophota bacterium
CAATAGTCAATCAAGGTAGAAAATATCTGCGAATTGTCAATTGGCTTCTGCGTGATGCTTACTTTACGCAAATTTGGGGCAGGCCTGCAAGGATCTTTGTCTTCGCAGCTTTGCGTTTGACATGCCAATTGGGTGCTGTAACCATCCTTTACTTCTATGCCAATGCACTCAAATCCGGAAAAAACATTGACTTTTTATCTTTTGTCCTACCGGCAAGGGAATCGTTATCGCTGATGTGGGTTGTCATCATTTCCTCATTTTTATTATTCACAATGGCCTCATTGTTCCAATATTTCTCACGTGTTGTTTCTATCTCACTTGCAAGTGCCTTCGAGGAGTCATCCTCTCGCAAGGCTTTCAGTGTAGTTAGCAGACTTCCTGACCCCCGTGTTCCGAAAATTAACGAACTGCTCAAAAAAAATGATTTTAAAAGGATACCAGGGGATGCACGGAGAGCCGGCATGACAGTAAGATCAATTGGTTTTGCGGTTCCACAGGCAATCAGCGGTCTTGTTGCGACTGTGGCCATTATTCTGATTGATCCGGCGCTCACCCTCATCCTCGGTGTTTTAATGATGTTTATATTTATGTTGCAGTACCCTGCGAACATCAAAGGGGCCAAGCACAGCAATGCTTTTGAAAAAAATATCAGCCTCGTGAGTAAAGGAACCGTTGCCACCATTCGTTCTTTTCTATTGGCTTCTCAAGAGAAAGAGCAACAAGCTGTTGCAATTGACAACCTTTATGAACGTCAGGGGTTTAAAGCGGCAATTCAAGCATTTGCAGGGAGAATACGGGTAATCGAGGAAAGCACCCTCATAATGCAGGTTGGAAGTGCGTTTGTCATATCCATAGCCGTTTTCTATATAGGTTCACGCTTGTCAGGAGGTATCGCAAATTGGGGACTATTATTGGCCTACATCGTTTCACTTAGAATCTCCTTGAGTGGTGTGGTCCAGGTCGGCCGCACCCTGACGGGCGTGAGTCGTTTCTATCCACAGCTGGTGCGCTACCACGCCCTCCTTTCTGCACAAAGTTCGCTCGATAGATCAGCCCCAGCGCTTATGGCAGGTGAACGGCTTCTCATTTTTACCAATGGTGCGGCCGGTTCTCAAATAGAATTGGCCTTACCTCAGCGAGTAGCACTATATACTTCGGACATAATCGATCGCAGTCTCTTCCATCTTTTTAATTATGCAAAAGTAAAAGAAGCGTCGGGTGAAGAACGTGCCTTCGGCAATTCACTGCGCCTGATAACATATGCCAAAGCGTGTGGCAAAGCCACTGGACAGTTCAACGTCAGTGGCTTAAGTGCCTCAGATGTCTTTTTCGTCGAGTTCAAAGCGCTTTCCTCCGCGCCTACCAAGCTATGGAAGACTATCCTTGACGAAGCTTTTGTTTTAATCGTTTACACGGATCTACAGCAGCCCCCCATACATGGAGAATCTACAGTGTTGTTTTGGGTTGAAAGCCAAGTGCGGGTGGTGATTGACTTGAGCAAGAAGGACTTTAAGTCCGTCGCCATGGATATGGAAGATCTTTTCATGCATCAAAAACGAATGGAACAATACTTAAGAGTGGATGCGGAACAAGATGAAGATGAATAATTTTAACAGCCATTATTACATAAATAATCGTTATAAACGCTTTAAAAGTCGAATTAGGCGCTTAAGAGATTATATCTGGCGTATGAATTGGTTTCAGCATTTAGTGATCAAATATTTCTCGCTTCGTCACCAGACAATCCCATTTGCTGTCCTTGATAAGATGAATTTATCGCTGGCGTACCAGGATAATCCAATCCAGGCTCATATGTTCATGTATGGGGCGAATTCCAGGCATCCAACAAATATCAGAATGCTCGACGCTAAGCTCATTGAGCGTGCGGTTGAGTTTAATTACCTTTCCTGGCCTCGTAAAATCTTTGCTTACGTTCGTGACAAAGACCTGCTGGATGTAGGCTGTGGTACGGGTCTGCATGCCATAGGCTATGTGGTTGCCGGCGTCAATAGTTACACCGGCCTTGATCCTAAGATAGACCTTTCAAGCGATAGGGGAAAAAATCTTCGTACCGGGCAGTGGGAGCAATTCGGTTGGACTCCATCGGACATCATGCAACAACTTCCCCATGTGCGTTTCATCCCCGGAACTTTCGAGGAAATAGCACCTGAGGTAACTTTTGATATTGTCGTGCTACACAATGTTACCGAACACCTGCACAACCTGGAGGAGGTCTTTAAGGGCACCGTTAAACGCCTGCGTCCGGACGGCAAAATACTTTACAACCATCATAACTTTTTCTGCTGGAATGGACATCATAAAATGCCAAAATCCATAATGGATATTGACCTGGATGATCCCATACAG
>JAGLQN010000492.1 GCA_023136835.1 Candidatus Omnitrophota bacterium
TATTCTTGCTTCCATGAGTAATGAGAAACAGAAACTAGAACGGCTTTCCATACTGTAACAATTATTTTTAAAGATAATGGAATATCAATTAACCAGACCGAAACCATAACGAGCCCGCCGATAGCATTCGGTAACGCGACATTAAATTTACGGAACTTATCCTTGAACAAACCATCGACGCGAATCCAAAAACAAAGTGGATAAACAGCCGCGAAGGCCAGAGCAGATACTATAAAAATTGAAAAATTCATAATTTAGGCCTTTTCGTCAAAGGTGAGAATATGCTCAATATCTTCTTCCCTCTGGCATGTTAAGAGCCGCTGACGGTTTCTCTCGGACGAAATAAAACGGGCAACTTGAGAAATAAGGTTCAATTGCATTCCATCATCATTTTGGTTAGTGAGTTCAAGAAATAATAGCTGAACAGGTTTATTATCCGGGCTTCCGAAATCAATGGCACTCTCTAAACGGAAAAAGCAAAGTACCGGGAACTTTAGATCAGGTAAGCGCGCATGCGGAAGCGCGACACCCTCGCCGATCGCTGTACTCATCGTTTTTTCACGCTCCCAAATCGCTTTTTTGACATAACGCTGGTCCGTAATGATCCTTCGCTCTGCCATCAAAGCGGTAAGACGTTTGATAACTTCCTTCTTTGAAGAACCTTTGACATCTAAAAAAACGTGCTTACGATCGAAATACTTGGCCAGAGGCCTTTTGACTCCTATCATTGCCCATTTCAAGAGCGGCCCGATGAACAAAGACGTCAACACACAGATCATAATGATCATTGAAAATAAATCCGCGTTAAACAATCCAAGCTTAAAAGCGATCATTGCCACAATGATCCCCATCGTTCCTTGGGTATTGAGTCCACAGGCAACTGTCAGGGCATTTCGACGGCCAAGTCCGCCCCAAATACCGCCAAAAAACGCTCCCCCTATTTTAAAGAGAGAAGAAACAATTAAAAAAATAATGATCGGGATCCATATCTCGGTTGTTGTGAATTTCAGCTGCATACCGATCAAGACAAAAAATATCGGCGCGAAAATCGCGAAAATAAAATCTTGGGTCCATTGACGTATATAGGGTGTGATTTTTTCAGATTCCCCGGCCATAATGCCGGTAATAAAAGCTCCAAAAATAACGTGAATCCCTAAAAGATGGGCAATGGCACCATTGATCAACGCGAATGAAAATAATAGTGAAAGCGTTATGGTCGTATCCAGCTCTTTATACCCGATGAAATCAAGAAATCGATCAATAAGTGTGTTGCCTATAGTCAGCGTAACAACCAAATACAGGATCATAACGATCAGTGGTTTTAAGATGGTCGCGACTGTTAATGAACCTGTTGAAACTAAGGCAATAGCGACGGCAATAAGCGTCCATCCCGCACAATCACTTAAGACTCCTGAAGTAAGGATTTTGACACCGGCTTCAGAACGTAAAATTTTTAGGTCAAAAAGAATTTTGGCAATGACATCAATGCCGACAACGGATAACGCAACAGCGATAAGGAGATTAACGTGTGATGTCACAATACCATCCGGATAGAAATACGAAGGGAGAAAAAAGGTCGCGCAATAAACACCAATAAACGCGGCAACTAGTCCGAGAAGTGAAATAAGAATACACTGTTTTCCCTGACGGATCGACGCGCGAAGATCGATCTCAAGACCGGTGATCAATAGCAAAAAAATGACACAGAGCCAAGAAATCCCCTGGAGCAAATATGGTTGGGGGCCGCTGGAAGGAAAAAGGGTTCCACGCCAGTCAGGGAGAAGATAACCGAATATGGTAGGTCCCAGGATGATCCCCGCGATCACTTCTCCGACAATGATCGGTTGGCCGAGTTTTTTGGAGATCTCGCCAAAGATACGCGCAAACAAGACGATAATACCCAGCTGGGCAACAAAAATAAAAACTTCATGCTCACTGAGTACTGTCATAGTGTTTCTAATAAAAGGTTTGGATTAATATCGTTCCTACTCTATCAAATAGAAGATTTCCTGTCAATTCTTAGCCGGATAAATGTAGCCGGATAAATGTTAATACGCTCCTAAATTTGCCTTTAAGAAACTTATCCTCCGGAAACCGGAGGAATAAAGACGATATGATCGCCATTCTTTAATTCTTTTTTCCAAGAAGAAAACGCATCGTTAATGGAAACCTTCAAAGAATCTCTGGATAGGCCAAAGCCATAGAGGGCTTGAAGTTCCGAGTAGAGATCGCCGGCTGTCGATGCCTTCGTCTCAAAGGCCTCTTCAGTAATTCCAAGTAATTCCCTTAAGAAAGAAAAATAGGAAATATGGATAGTTTTATTGCTCAGATGGGCCATTTGCATTCGTCGTTTGGCTTTGAAGGGCATCATAAACCGACTGATATTCTTCAGGATTATTGATGTTTTCCAAAGAGACCTTCCGATCTTGCTCGATAAGGTGAATATCCGAATTAATCAAAATTTTACGTGGACAAGTATAGCCATCCGTCAAAAATTTCAATAAAGAGGAAATGCTTCTAGGCTCATAAATCGCGCACAAAGGTTCGGGCAAATCATCATTAGTACTCCGATAAGCCGTCGCGATTTTCAATGGATCTCTTTTTTTAATTAACGCGGCAAGAACATTTTCATCAACAAAAGGAAGATCACAGGCAAGGACAAGCCAGGCAGCATGCGAATATTTAGCCATTGCCGAGAGTATACCGTCTAGAGGGCCCATATTTAAAAAAGTATCATGGATTTGGGGGAAAGCCTTATGGCCCGGCAGTTCGGATTGGTCCTTTCTATTTGAAACAAAAACGCGTTCACACAACTTTGAAAGCAGCCCAAAGCAATGTTCAGTTTGACTTTTTCCGTGATATTTCAGAAGAGATTTATCCTCTTTCATACGCGTGCTCCTGCCTCCGGCGAGTACCAGCCCATAAAGAGGTGTTTTGTTCCTAGAATTTTCCTTCCCATTCTGATCTAACATAGACTCTCCTTACAAGCGACTAGTGTATCAAAAAAACATCTCTCTTATCAAGCATTTTCATGCCGATAAAGAAAAACCCCACACCTTTATAAGATGCGGGGTTTAAATAAATCCGGCAACGTTCTACTCTCCCAGTCCCTTGCGAGACAAGTACCATCGACCTTGAAGGGCTTAACTACCGTATTCGGAATGGGAACGGGTGTTGCCCCCTCAGTAAAGTCGCCGGAAATGTTTACAATAATTTTTATTTAGAAAAAACATTTCCAGTATTTGATCTTCATCTTATTCAGAAAAGATCAAATGCCGGAAATCCATTCCAACGAAATATTTGTACTCTGATGCTAAACAACGGAGTACTATTTTTGCTAAGGCTTATGTCACTTACGCTCCATAAGCCTTAGCAAAAATCGACAATCATGTAAACAAGAGCCTTTAAAGCGGAAAAATCTCTAAAAAATTAAAGATCAAGTATTCGGCTTATTAGTATTGCTTAGCTAAAACCATTACTGGTCTTACACATGCAACCTATCAACCTCGTCGTCTACGAGGAGCCTTCACCACCGAAGTGGAACGATATCTAATCTTGAGGTGGGCTTCGCACTTAGATGCTTTCAGTGCTTATCCTTTCCAGACGTGGCTACCCAGCCATTACCCTTGGCAGGATAACTGGAACACCAGAGGTCTGTATCTTCCGGTCCTCTCGTACTGAGAAGATATCCCCTTCAAATATCGAGCGCCCACACCAGATAGAGACCGAACTGTCTCACGACGTTC
>JAGLQN010000493.1 GCA_023136835.1 Candidatus Omnitrophota bacterium
ATTTCATCGCCTAACAATTCTGACCGTGTAACACCTTCCAGAAATGTTTCGTCCGATTCGCTCGAGGTTGTCATTTTCTTAATAACATTGGTATTCCCCGGGGAAAACTGTACTCCGATATCATCGGTAGCACTTTTCAGCCGGCCTTGAATACCTCGTTTTATGTAAACCTGAATGGACAAAAGCGCGCCGATAATGATGATGATCAGGATGGCATACTCCAGGGTGCTTTGCCCTTTTTGTCTTTTTTTATTTAGGTACTTAAACATTGATTTATCCTCCTAAGTTTAACCTCCTTTAAAAAGAGGAGATCATTCTTACACAAGTTAGACTCCACTAACAACACCAGCATCTCCTGTATCAAAGTCGGATTCCTGGTAACCACCGATATCGCGGGTTCTCATGGAATTCGTCATCTGCCTGGTCGTTTCGTTGTCTAACATTTGTGTATCATCTTCATTTCGGGTAACTGTATACTCTGTCGACAGGTAATAAGGTTCGTATTGGACAACCGTTCCTAAAGACGTAGTCTGCGTCTTCAGATATTGTCCAGCATCGCGAACCCTTGCCTGCAATGCTCGTTGAGCATAAGTTTGCATAGCAATAATACCGGCCACAACAAGCGAAATAAGGATCGCGTATTCGGCGGTATTCTGCGCTTTTTTATTTTTAATCAATTTTTTAAACATTGATATTTCCTCCTAATTTTTACTGATCAGCTTGATTACGGAGCCAACGGCCTGGACAATGAAAGTCGGTCTGCCATGTTCTCCATGCCATCGGTACCGCTTTCTAAAGCAGCATTGTATGCTGTCTGAAATGTTCCCGGCAAAAAGATAATGAGAGCCGCAATTATCGCTGCAACGAGGATAATATACTCAACCGTGCTTTGCCCTTTTCTCTTTTTTCGGAGTTTTCCTTGTATATTCCTTTTAAGCATCGTATTTCCTCCTTAGGATTTTTATCTCAAACCACCTTTAAAAACATTTTGCCTCATCCTTCCTCTTTACTTCACTCCAAAGAAAGAATATTTATGCTGACAAAAACATCCTAAAGGTACTTAATAACCTCTGAATTCCTCTTGAATCATTTGCTGGGTTGCTTGAACGGAACGATACACGTAGGTGCTCATGGCAA
The DNA here is from genome assembly GCA_023136835.1 of Candidatus Omnitrophota bacterium. Taxonomy (GTDB): domain Bacteria; phylum Omnitrophota; class Gorgyraeia; order Zapsychrales; family Zapsychraceae; genus 2-02-FULL-52-10. The sequence continues at coordinate 1,138 of JAGLQN010000493.1, forward strand.
TAATGGCTGCCGAAACAATCGCCGCGACCATGGCATATTCGATTAGACTTTGACCTTTATGATTCCATTTTGCTACTAGCCCCATCGCGACCACCTAACGTGCTCCACAAATGACTCTGCCCCCTCCCTATCTCCTTTGATAGAGCTAGAATTCCAGGGGGCTCTATTGCCGGCGGATTTGCTGCTGCCGGCACCCTTGTCTCTTTTGGTAAAGAGCCACGGACTAAAACGCCTTTCGGCGTATAAAGGCATTTGAAAGAACAGGACAACAAAAAAACCTCCCGAAATTAACTTGGAGGCTTAGAAACTACTGAAATTTAGCTACATCATGCATATACGTAGAACAATAAGGCAATGCTTTCCAACATCTATGTACAAAAACGTTCACTGTTTTCTCCGTGGCATGAGGGGGGAGATCGTTTTAAGCAATAATGGCAGATCAATCTCCAAAACTTAAAAACCGTGATCTTGACAAACCCCAAAAATTCTCAAATACCCGATTTTTTTCATATCGGATGCTCTATTAATGGTATAAAAAGTATACCATATTGAAAGGACATGTCAAGTATC
>JAGLQN010000494.1 GCA_023136835.1 Candidatus Omnitrophota bacterium
CAACTGTTAACCGGAAACCGTGAACGGTTACGATATTTTTAAACCGCAAAGCTTTTTACATTTTTAGTTTCCATAGGAGGTAATTAGAGTGAACAGAAAAAAACTAATCGTATGGCTGTCTGGATTTTTTTGTATAATGTTAATATGGCCTGTTTTTTTATTTGCAGGCGCGGTTGATCTGCCCAAGTCAGGCCAGACCACCTGTTATGATGCAAGCGGCAATGTAATTGACTGCGCGGAAACAGGCCAGGACGGCAATATACAGGCTGGCGTTGACTGGCCGGAACCAAGATTTGAAGATAACGGGGATGGCACAATAACCGACCACCTTACCGGCCAAGTCTGGCTGAAGAACGCCGGTTGTGCCGGTCTAATGACCTGGTACGATGCCTTGACCTGGTGCAACAATCTTGCAAACGGATCGTGCGGCCTTACCGACGGTTCTGCTGCGGGCGACTGGCGGCTGCCGAATATTATTGAACTTGAAAGCCTTGTTAACGCCGAAGCGTCAAATCCTTACGCATGGCTTAATTTTCAGGGTGTTAGCAATCTGCAGTCGGTTTTGTACTGGTCGGCTACTACCCTCGCTTACAATACGAACTACGCGTGGTACGTCAGCTTACGCAATGGCTTCGTGACCTTCGACAGTAAGTCGAATATCAGGTACGTTTGGCCGGTACGTGCCGGACAGTAATTTGATTATTTAAATATTCGGTTATTTTTATGGCTCAATACGAACATCTGCCTATATACCGCAAGGCATTTGATTTGCGCAATATATCCAGAAAGATTGTGCGGCTGATTATCAGAGCCAATTCCGAAAGGGATAAGGTTCCCACCCTTGAAGAAGTCAGGGTAGAAATAGAAGAGCTCAAAGTCACCGCCAGAATCTGCAAAGAGGTTAAGGCATTTAAAAATTTCAATTCATTCAAGCATATGATGGGTGAAATCATTTCCTTGGGCAAGCAATGTGAAGGATGGTTCAGAAGCATGAGGGGGCGTTAAAATATCGGCAGTTGAATTTGATAATATGATAAAAAATGGGGGTAAAATGAAGCTTATAAGGGTGTTTTTATTATTAATGTTATGTCTTTTGTATTGTTTCTCAACGGCGCAGGCTCAGCCTGCCCAAACATGGAAAACCGGACAGACATCCAGTTATGCAGCAGGCGATGATGGAGACTTGCAGCATGGCGTTGCCTGGCCGGAACCAAGGTTTGAAATTAACGGAGACGGCACAGTAACCGACTACCTTACCGGCCTGATCTGGCTGAAGAACGCCAATTGCGCAGGTTATATGAACTGGAATAATGCCTTGACTTATTGTAATAATCTTGCAAGCGGGTCATGCGGTCTGACCGACGGTTCCGCTGCAGGAGACTGGCGGCTGCCGAACAGAAAAGAACTTTTAAGCTTGATTGATTATTCACGACACCAGCCCGCTCTGCCCCAGGGGCATCTGTTTGATAATGTGCAGTCGGCCTATTACTGGTCGGCTACTACCGACGCAGGCAGTACGAACGGCGCGTGGTACGTCCGCATGAGCTACGGCGTCGTGGGCAACCTCAGTAAGTCCTATAACTTCTACGTTTGGCCGGTACGTGCCGGACAGGGTGGGTCCCCAAATGATGCCATACTCACAGATGATTTTAATGATAATTCTATTGACCCTGAAAAATGGTCAATACGAATTGGTGGAGTTCGTACAGCAGAAGAAGACGGAATCATGAAAATTGAACAAGCCGCTACAGACAACGGTGGGGTTCTTTATTCAGAATGGCTTGATATCAGCCCTGGAGAGGTCATTACAATTGAAAGGATGGCTAAAGTTCATTATTCCAATAACTACTTCGCCGGTGGTGTCTCTTTAGAAATTGAAGGGGTTTCAGAACCTATTTTTGTTATAAACTATGCCAATTATGCCTATAGCACTTATCCTTATCAATCAAGATATGGTTTCTTTATTTCCAGGAATGGTACCAACCCATATAGATCCGATCAAAATCCAGATGATACAAGCGAAAGAATAGAGCCAGTTTGGGATACTTGGTTTAACGAAAAAGTTATTTATGATCCTATCACTGGATTATTAGAATACTATATTAATAATTCTCTTCAGTTGACTTTTAATGTTGGAAATTTGCCAGAATTAGGTTTATCTAATTATAGAATGCAATTAACGTTTTTGTCTAGTGGTTGGTGGACTGGTCATTATCATTACATGGATAATATTATTATTTATCAAGAGCATTCAGGTGATAATTTGACCATTTCATCTCCCAATGGCGGCGATGTTTTAACCAAAGGTCAAGATTATACCATCACGTGGAATAGCACAAACGTGACCGGCAATATTCAGATCAATCTGTATAAAGGCGGCACGGAACCGGAAAATATGCTTATTCAACTGGCTGCTGCAACTGAAAACGATGGTGAGTATTCTTTTTCTCCAACTGATATTTTTGAAGACGGCAGCGACTATTATATAGGAATCAGCGCTGAAAACGGCACGGTGTGGGATTTTAGTGATATGGCTTTTACGATAGTAACAAACTCAGACTCAGATGGAGATGGTGTTCCGAACAATGATGACAACTGCCCCACAGTGGCAAATCCTGACCAGGCGGATCTCGATGGTGATAATATTGGAAACCTGTGTGACGACGACATAGATGGTGACGGTACACCTAACGACACTGATACAGACGATGACAATGATGGAATGCCAGATGTGTGGGAGGCCCAATATCCCGGACTTGATCCATATGCTGACGATGCAGGAGGTGACCTGGATGGGGATGGATTTACAAATCTACAAGAATACCAGGGGGGATCTGATCCTGCTGTTCCTGATTCCGTGCCTGATCAATCGCCGGTGATCGATTCTTTCACGGCTAATTTATCAGACACATGGATTGTGGTAGAAATTGGCGAAGAAATTATTTTTAATTGCAATGCTCATGATCCGGACGGTGAAATTTACGGATATACAATTGACTTTGGAGATGGCAGCACACCTTTAACGAATCAAAGACCGAATCAAACAGGCGTTATGTCTTACGGGTATAGTGAAGCAGGCAAATATCAGGTAACGTGTGCAGTCGTAGACAATAATGGCAATACAACTATTTCTCAGGCTATTACAGTCACTGCTACCGATCCAAGCCATGACATTACAATAAAAATTCAAAATGAAAACTGTGAACAGTTAAATGGTTATCTTTTATTTAGAGATCCGCCACCGAATTTGGATCTTATTGATTTATCTTATGATAACTTTGACCGTTCTATGGTGGAAGAATATTATGATTATTTCAGAGAGTTTGAAACAGATGAAAATGGGATTCTTAATGGTTATAACAAATCGTATAAAATCAACACTCCTGGAATTGGTTTAAAGGCTGTTTATGTCCGAAATGGTTTGGTGCTATTACATCAAGCCGATATCATTAATTCTGATGATAATATAATTGAATCCGACAAGTTAACATATTTATTTTTCTTTGAGACTGAACAGCAGGTCGATCCATATTATAAAAGAAGTCCAAATATGTCTGATAATATGATTTCTGCAAGGATTTCATTTGCTGAAAATGTTTGCTGGTGGACTTTAAATATTAACAGTGCAGAAATAGAGAGTAGAAATCTATCCCAAATCGTAACTGTAATGGGGAAGAACTCATGGACAGAAACTTTAGATAATACACTTCAAAATGACGGATATTTTGAAAACCATACTGAAAAGATGTGCTTTGTACTGGAACCCCCCTTAAATTCTCTGAACAATCAAATTAAATTATCTTCTACAAATTTAGAACGACCTTTAATATTAGTTCATG
>JAGLQN010000495.1 GCA_023136835.1 Candidatus Omnitrophota bacterium
AAAGCAGCAAGAATGAAACGATATAAAGAAGCCAAAAAACAGGAGATGCGCTGTGCGAGAGATTTATAAAGTGAATGGATTTTTAGAAGTTGATTATAAGTGCCGGGGATTCTGTAAAATCCCATACTACAATCACCCGAAGGGATGCCCCAGCTTTGGTAAATATGAGCACTGCCCACCACAGGCACCCTTGGTAAAGGATGCTTTCGATTTCTCACAAGAAATGTACTTTGTGATCGAAGAATTCAACCTGAAAAGGCATGTTGAGAGGATGCACATCAGGCACCCACACTGGTCGTTACGTCAATGTCGGAATCTACTGTACTGGCAGGGCGGCGTTAGAAAGCGACTGAGGACAAAAACAGAGGAATTCATAGAGCGCAGGAATAATGGAATGACCTACACTCTACTGCCCGAAGCAATGGGCGTCATGGTAATCAATACTGCTATTGCCTTGGGAATACCCATAGAGAGAACACCTGAGAACAAGGTGATTAAAATCTCACTTGTCGGACATCCCCACAGTACAATGCCATGGGACTTATCAAAAAGAAGCGGAGATTGAAATGAAAGCGAAAACGAAAAGGATGTTGGCTTGGTTATTTGTCGGTATAGTACTCACGATATCAGGCATGTTTATAGGTGTGCTTTTGTACGCTTTTATCGATTATGATTTCAACACTTGTTTACTACTCGGCACTGCATCATTCTGGGGGCTCTTTGCAATACAGTATAGAAGAGGTCCATCATTTAAATAGATATTAAGAGGAAAAAACATGACGGAAGCAATAAACATAGCAGTAGCGGGCTCACATAAGGTAGGTAAGACAAGTGTATTTGAAGAAATCATAACAGGAAGTTTATCACTGAGCTACAACATTGAATTCTTCAATGAATTTGCTCTGGAAAAGATATCTGAAGCCGATACATTTTTCAAATACATGGGTATGCAGGAAGATATTCTCACTCACCAAATAAAAGTTCTCAAATGGGCAAAGGAAAATGAAGTCAGTACATTCAGCGATAGGTGTCTCATCGATAATCTCACTTACATGATTGTAGGCAGAGAGTCACCATATGCATATGCCCTTTCAGATGATTTTAATAGCAGTCTTGAAATAATAAAGGTGCTGTCGCCAGTAGTATCAGAAGCAATAGCACACTTCTATCATTACGATCTCATATTCTACATCCCTATAGAATTTAAACTTGGTAGTCCCACGGATGAACAAATCTTATATCAGCGGATTATAGATGACGCCATTAGGCACCTATTAAATGTGTATGGAATCAAA
>JAGLQN010000496.1 GCA_023136835.1 Candidatus Omnitrophota bacterium
TTTCTACTAAAAAGACCGCACCCAGTGGAATATCATCTGAGTAAAGTATTTCACCATTGGGAGTATCAAACAACTTTCGGTATTGTATTTTATCAGGATTGAGCTTTCTAATATCAATAAGTAAAAGCACCTGATTACCCTTCGAACCAACAGCCGAGAAAAACAAAGCATCTCTTTTATTCTTAGCCAACGAAACAGTCCCGATATCGTGCTCGAACCCTGCATGTTGTGAAGTTTCGGTAGTACTTCGCTCTATCATGCCCACTTCCAGTACCTCTTCGAGCTTTTCTTCGGTGGTGCCGTGATACCAGATATGTTCCATTGGTTGCTTTTCATTGCGCTCTAACCACATATTCAAGTACTCAGCAATTTCGTGAAAAGAAGGATTGTCATTTCCAATACTAAGCTCATAATTTATCTTATCGTTGAACTGTTCATTGGCAGAGACTTTCGAGAACGGTACCAAACTTTCAGTCATCCATCGTCTGAACTCCTGAACATCATATTCGGCGTAATGCCCTTCTTTAACGGTTCTTAGAAAAATCCTGAAATCCTTGATAAACTTAGTTTTAGAAGCCATGGTAACAGGTTAGAAACATTATGTTAAATAGTTTTGCAATTTTATAAGTAGGAATCACAGAGCAGTACCGAAGCACCACCCTGCGGAGGTTAAGGAATATGGGCATGAGCAGCGTATAACCGCTGCCCAAAAGCGGCTGGATATTCCGCCAACTTATAGATAACCCCAATTCTATAAATACCTTTCTATAAATCTTCTAATCCGTATAGCTTTTAGAAAATTAGGAGAGGTGGTGCGATAACACCACCGACGAATACTGAACGAATAAATTGCTACGGCATTATCGTGCCGCCAATGGAGCATATAACTTATGCACTTTATACTTGTAACTAATATCATAAATAGTTTTCTAACCCGTATAGCTTTTAGAAACAAATGGGAAGAGTGGGATTCGAACCCACGACCTGGAGGTTTGGAACCTCCCGCAATAACGGGCTATGCCATCTTCCCAAAAAAGCTCATAGAGAGATTCGAACTCCCGACACCCTCCTTACAAGGGAGGCGACATAGCCGCTTGCCTATATGAGCGCATTATAATATCACCAATAAGATAAATACTTATCTGCAAATTCCAGAACTTCAATCTTCTAAACCGTATACCTTTTAGAAATCATTAAGTACTATTAACTCAATTTCAGATCAATTGAATTGGTGATTCCAATGGATTACAAGCAAGAGATTGTAGAAGTGAAAACAGTCATCACTACTGATAAGGGACAGAGTTCACATAAACACGGATGTTTATTCAGAAGGAAAACCAAAGTAGAGTTGTCTAATGGTAAAACCATAACCATCCACAAGAACTCTGTCATTCGGGTTAGAAACCAAGGACAAATGCAAGATGTGTGTATAGACGATCTTGATGAGGACAACGTAGTTCTCAATGACAAGCAAAAAATCACTATCAAACTGAAGGTAGAAACCCCAAAACTCCGGAGATTCATACCTGATTTCGTCAAGAGACCATTGAACAAAATATCAATCGTACCTTATTTCATATGTAACTGTTCAATAAATGATATTCCAAAAACAGTGATGATATTTAGCAAGGAAAAATTCGAGGAGAAAGAAGAGAAGAGAGAAGCTTACAAAAAGAAAGTTGCGGATTCATTATCTGACGGGAAATACGCTGAAATTCCACCCTTCTGCCCTTATCACGACAAGTGTATTTCTGATTTCCCCGAAAAAGCATTTGTTTCAAGTGACGGAAGAGAACTATCTGAATTTGATATGAACTTCGAAGTGATAAAGAAATTAGTATAATAACCAATTTAAATCTTCTAACCCGTTACTCTTTTCCGAAACGCTTAAGTATCATTAAATTCATCTGACTCTTGGTGATGCGAATGAAATACAGAACAGAAACTGCAGAAGTGAAAGCCGTTGTTTACGCCCAAGATAAAAATGTGTGTCTGCTCGTGAATGATACTCTGGTACACGTTCCTAATGGAAAAAACATAAAA
>JAGLQN010000497.1 GCA_023136835.1 Candidatus Omnitrophota bacterium
AAATATTTATTGGCCATCGGGAATTAAACATTCGTTACAGACAATACTTCGTCTCCCCTCATTAATTTGATATGATTGTGAACCGTGTCCTTTATCTCATTGTGCTTGCTAAAAGGAGAAAACACAGTGCAAATTTGCGAACCCATCTTGGGAAGAGATTCGCAAAGCTCATCCGCTTTTAAAAAATATTCTTCGGATCTTTGCTCATCTTTGATTCCATGCCGACAGCAAATTGCCATGACCATTCGTAGGAGAATTTTCGAGCGTGTCTCCTGTACAGTTGACAGATCATCTGAATGCTCTATCGCATCGTACGCTTCTTGAAACAACCGTTTTGCCTGATCGTGCTTATCTAATACAAAAGATATCTGTGCAAGAGTAGCTGTCGAGTAATAATATCCGGGATCTTTATCATATATCGACATAAGGTATTTTTCGGCCTTTTGTAACCAACTTTTTTCACCTTTTTGAATCATCGTGTTTGCATGAACGAGAGTCGCCCGGCTTTTTAACCGCAGATAAACCCCGTCTAATTTGCCATCTTTCTTTTCCTTTTCGTTCAAACCCGTTAAGATTTCTTGGACCATATTATAAACCTTGTCCAATTCAGCCTCATGTCCCATAGCGTAAACCTCGGCCTTTACAACCTTCGTTAAGAAGTCCATGCCTTCAGGATCGAGCAGGTTTGCCTGGTCAAAAGCATCAATGGACGCCTGTGTGTTCCCAAAATTGGATTCCGTAATGCCGATATAATAATACGCATTGGCAACGCGACGCTTGAAACCTTTTTGAGTATCTTTGGCCTCGGGCTGCTGCGCTTCAATCACTTCGTTGAGATGCTGCTTCGCTATTTCCGGCTGATTATCATAATGGGCCGCGATACCGCGAATATAGCGGGTTTTTGAGCTAAACGGATGTGACTCTTCTTCGAGCCGCATATATTGTTTCTGGAACATATCAAATTGATCGGCGAAATTTTTGAGTTCCTTTACTTTGGAGCGAAAATTATGTCGAGGCGTTTTGGCTAGTCGGATGGCGTTATCTTCTATGGCTTCCCGGTTCTTCTGGATGTTGTCCCGAAATATTTTAAGAAATTCGATTGCTTTGCTGGCTCTGTCACTGATAATGTCAAGTTCATTGTGGGTTTTCGTTGCCTCATTCCGCGCTTCTTCTTCGGCATCAAGGCGGTTTTTAATTGTCTTTTCGACGACGTCCATAATATCGGATACCTGTTTCGCGCCGGAATTTTGAACGCGCAATTGAAAAAAGGTCACAAAACCTTGAAACAGAGCGCCGATGGCGACCAATGAGCCCAGAACCACACTGAAAGCCGTTACCAAAAATCGATACTGCTCATTGCTTGAGTTTAACGAAGCCAACAGTTGTTCCTGAGTCGTCTTCAATTGAAACAATTTTTTCTCCAGTTCCATGATCCTGGATTCCACCTTTGACGGCAAAACGGATCCGGAATTAACCTGCGTCGTCTTGGCAGATTGAGCCGTAAACGGCATCATCACAAGAAACCAGAGAACCAACAAAGAAATGGTATAACGAGGTTTATATTTCATACTTTCAACTCCTTTTAAACACGTTATCCGTAAATTACCGAAGGGAAACTTTCGATTCTTTAGAGCCATGTCTTCTGTTTTAAAGATTTCTCCACTAAAGTCAGAAATTTTTGTGCCCGTTCTGCGACAAATTCCTTTCGGGTTATCGGTACGATATTCGAATCTTTAGTCAGCCCGTAAGAAAATAATACAAACTCCATACTCGTATGATTTGCATCTTGAGATTCCAAATAAATGAAAAACCTATCGTAAGTCGGAAACCCCAATATCCCGTAGCGTGACCGCTTCGTCATCAGCGTGCCTGCCTTCGCCCTTCGGCGCCATGAGTTTCTCTTTTTCTTTAGACATGCTACCCTCAAATATTCCATTAACCCTTATCAGGCAATAACTTCAAGATACAGCTTTTTGACAAATTTGTCAATGTGC
>JAGLQN010000498.1 GCA_023136835.1 Candidatus Omnitrophota bacterium
GTCGCGCTTGCACGGCATTTATTTTTTGGCGCGCTCCCCATCCTGGGCGATGTCCCCGAGGTACGAGGGGACATCGTCAATGATGAGCAGTGCCGGATAAGAAGCATGATTGTTCAAATAATAAGAGCACTTATATCAATTGCAATAGATTACAATTTGCCCCGGTTTAAGGCATCTGCTCAATCATTTTGTTAGCGATTTATTCGGGATTTTATCAATATGTCAATGCTGGTCCATCTGACCCTATTGTTTGAAGCCCTATCTCTGCATGTTTATTCTTACTCCTTTTCCTCTATGAACCGTCGCTCGCCAGTAAAAACCGTTGACGGATATAATGGCCAAGAAACACGAAAGGAAGGAGTCAAAAAGCCTATCGTGCCAGCTATATAATGAGCGCAAATTTTCGCCATACCGTCAGGATCGCTTTCATTTGACGCTCCTTCAACAAGTTCTTCCTGGAAACGCCGTCCATCTGAGTGGCGTTTGTAATTACCCAACGCAAAGAAAAAGAAGGACGCAGCAACAATTGAGACAGAAATCTTCCATGAAAGGAAGAAGACAATCAGTGCCACTGGTAGAAGGATCCAGCCGACCCCTTTCCAGACATGGTATCTCTTATATTCTGGAAAATTCAAGGCGAGAAACAACATGTCTACGCCGATGCGGATCTGCTTCGAAGCGATCCCATCACGAATAGCATCCATGTGACGTAAGAAGTCGTCAGCGGCAAGAGCAGCCCTATCGTTGAGAGGCTGCCCTAATAGCTCTTGTAGGCGTTCAATGAACTCTGTTAAAGCATGTTTACGTTCATGTACCACGGCAATCCCCCATCACCATGTAAAAATCAAACGGTTACAGCCCCTACGAAACCAAATATTCTAACCATAGGGACGCACAAGATGTCCAAGATGTCTTTTGCAACGAGGAATCTCTGTTTAACAAACGGACTTCATATTATTTCGGAAAGGTGATTCAGCCCAATTTTTGCGTTATAGATATTAAACACGGACGTTTCTATCTTTGTCTTTTAAAGGACATCCACACAAAAAATATATGATCAGGTTGTAGACAGTATCTACTTTGTCAGTTTCTTGCCATCTCTCAAATCCTTCCCGAAGGACTGAAGTGCCTGATTCTTGCTTGGAAAGAAGATACCTCAATGATTCCGGATAGGCAATAGAAGAGGCGGCGACCCAGTGGCCGCAAGCCCATTGACAGGCTCCCATGCGGGCAAGTTGACCATACAGTTCATCCAAGTCCTCACGGGAGATTTTAAACTCAGACATAATTTTCTGAATCTCAAATTGAGCTTCACAAAAGTCCAGCAACGCCTTCATTGCTCGATCGTGCCTGCTCTCACTACTTTTAAGCTTTTTGATTCTTTTTTTATATTTATACACCCCGGCGAACTCGTCAACACTACGGCTGAGTTCATTTGATATACGCGATAGGGGATTGGGTGGCAAACCGATATACTTACAGTTGCGACCTTTGGATGGCCAGTAAGAGGACTCAAGCTTTCTCAAGCGCAAGAAAATTCTGGAGGAGATGCGCGCAGCTAATGGTCTGGTGGCTACAGCGAAAATGAATGTTAATGCAATGGCGAGAAGCCCTAACTTCCATCCCGCAATAATAAACGATGCCACGATGAGGCAAATCGTTAGGATGTGCAATACGATACTAAGTTGATCGTTCTTTGTACCTCGTTGAAAGCTATTTAACATTTCAAGGAAAACAACAACAGAGAGGGCAGCGTAAAAAGCGTAGATCATGTCATTTCGTCTCCCGGTCAATACCGACTTTAGCGGAAATTACACCTACTTTGGCACCTACTTTGCCTTTGCGAGGGGGGATCTTTTCTTTAAAACCCTTGGCTCTGTACGAATTTATATAGATTGACTCGATAACACTTTCTGTTATGTCCATAATGAGACCGATGTCCTTCTTATTTGGCTTGAATCCTCTGTGTATTGTTGTGTGACGAGCATCAAGGACTGGCTCAAGAACGTCCCTTTGGCTGCCAGAAATGAATCCTGCTTCTTGGAAAGCGTCGAGATTGCAAGAAAATGTTCCTTTGTCGCCAACCTTATCAATCATAATTGTTTCTAAAAGGGCTCTAATGCCCATTGTTGCCAACCTAGGGGTGTCATTCTGTAGAGCAACATATATCTTTTCAACTAGACTTTGGATAGAATCGTCAAAATCTAAAGCAAAAAGTAATTCAGTCAGCCAAACCGGTTGTTTTCTGTATGTCGCATGGGGATAGAATAAGGTGTCAACTACTGGACGCCCAGAGTTCGGGTCTAAATCTTCGGAAAACCAGCTTCTGTGCCGCACCACCACATGGTCACAGCCCTGGCACTTCAGCAATTCGTAAATGTTTGCCCCATTGATGATCATCCCGTCGCCAATATCTTCTTCCCACCCCAAC
>JAGLQN010000499.1 GCA_023136835.1 Candidatus Omnitrophota bacterium
CTTCCTCTACATCCCGCACCCACGAAAACATCTCATCCGGTAGAACCTCATAGATGCTCTCTAAGCGATTTTCTTTCATAGCGAGCCATATGTCCTTTGAAGAGGTGTGGAATATCATCCTGTGCATTCTAACGTAATCTTTACCTTTCATTTTAATGCGTTGTCTATTGGAGAACTTAGCCACGAAGCCTTCAATTTCTCTTCCATCAGCTTCTTTCAGGAAAGATACTGCTTGCAAGATGTCTGTAAAGAGCATATCTCTGGCAAAGCCGATGCCAAGCCTGAGACCTTCTTTGATATGATCCAGCTCATGTGTACCGTCCTTAGAGAGGACAGCGAGTAATACAAGCCCCTCAAACTCGTAGTTGATTACTATCCTGCTGTCGGGATGTATAATTTCAAACAGGTAAGTATATTCTGGCTTAAGTTTGGAAGGCGGTATGCGGTCCTGGAGCCATTGAGTAGCGAATTGAGATTGAGGGTTTGTAAATGACCCCCTCGTTGCCACTGCAATTTCATTATCATTGGGATATGTAATGCCCAGGACGCCATCGAGTTTGTTATAGAACTCTGGTACTTCGGTAGTATTCTCTATATCCTCACTGGATTCATCGAATTCTCCGTAATTGAAAATTTTAGGAAATGGCCTTGCTACAACATTGCGCTCATCATCAATAATCAGACCACGGCAATTACGGGTATAAATATCCCATGACCGTTCATATTGAGTTTTCGTGCTGTAATTGTAGATTGTGATAGGAAGTGTGGGATGTCGTGTGGATTTAATCAATTTCTGGTCTGTTCTGGCTTCGATTTCTGCAATATCCTTTGTTGATATCCGTGAGCCGAGTTCGATACTAAAAATTGTCATAAATTATTTCTCCTTTTTCATTTCAGCACAACAGAGTTGTGCATCTTTGATGTTTCGTTCCCACTTATTCCATTTGTGGACGGTAGAAGGATATATTTGAGCAGTTGATTGCTTATTGAGTATATGTCCTGGGATCATCCAGAGATAAAGTGGATTGAGGTCTTCTACGTTATCGAATGCTACAAGAATGAAGTAATCAGTTATAGTGTTTCTTCTAATAGCGAATTGCCAGCGAGGGTATTTACCATTAAAAGTAATAGTTGCTGATTTAACATCAATCTTTTTACCTTTATTACAAATGATGTCAAACCCAGTATTGCCATGTGGCATAACCTCTACATCTTTGAAGAGATGGCGGCAGAGGCGTTCGGCTATAACTATACCGAGGTATGAAGAACAAAGTTTATTTTCATACATTGATAGATGGCCTGCTTTTACTCTTAGTTCATCTTTATGTTCTTCATAGTATTTTTTATTATATTCTTTGTGTTCTTGATGATATTTTCTATTTTCTTCTTTATTACATTTTTTACAATCTGCTCTTTTACCATATTTACCGCTCTTCTGATTGTAAAACTCATCGAGGAGTTTTGTTTTATGGCATTTGGAGCATTCTTTTGTAAAATCCATAATCACCGTTGTGGATATGACTCAAGAATAGTCATCACACT
>JAGLQN010000005.1 GCA_023136835.1 Candidatus Omnitrophota bacterium
CGAAAAGGAATAAACGAACAAGCACAAAGACGAACCAGCGCGGAGGTTAATGTGAGTAAAATATTAGTGATCCATGGACCGAATCTCAATCTTTTGGGCCAGCGCGAAAAAGATATTTACGGGCAGACCACGTTAGATGAGATCAATGCCCTGTTGATGAAGCTTGCTAAGGAGTATGATGTCACGCTTGAGGTTTTGCAGTCGAACCATGAAGGGGAAATTGTCGATGCGATTGGCACGGTGAAGGCAAAGCAAATAAGCGCGGTTCTTATTAATCCGGCGGCCTACACGCACACCAGTGTCGCGATTCGAGACGCGATCGCGGCGGTGGACATCCCGGCTATCGAGATCCATTTGTCCAATATCTACTCCAGGGAAGATTTTCGCCATACTTCCCTTATTGCCCCGGTTTGCCACGGGCAGATCAGCGGGTTCGGTGTCGAAAGTTATCTGCTTGGGTTGCAAGCGACGATTAATTTGATCAAACAATAAACTTCTTTATTTACACTTTAGGAAATTATTAAAATTTCCTAAAGTGCTAGAAAATCGTTCGAAAGTCATTACGCAAGCGATTTTCTTGCCTAAAAATGATGTTCAACGCGGCGCATAAATGACACACGACTTAAGCACTGGTCTTATTGTTTGGTTCAATATATTTTCTCGTCTGGTCATAATGATGTTGATAAGCGTGGTCGTTATTTCTTACGCGCTTCTATTAGGAAAAAACACCGGCAAAGGGCGGCCTCAGGGCGTGATGCTTTTCGGTGTTTTTCTTATTTTAGGATCGGTCTACAAACTGTGGGGATTCCTGAGTTATGATTATTACGTTTTAAGTTTTCAGCCGCTTCCTGAGCAGGTTATTTTTGCGCGCTACATTGGGTCCGTCGGGTTACGGGTTCTGGGTTTAATCATTGCTACCGGCGTCTTGTTATTAAAGGATATTTTTAGAAAATCCTTTATCGTACTCTGCGCCTTGACGCTTTGCGCGCTTTACTGGAAGCATCCTTTTTTTGTTTTTGAGAATATCGCGCAACATACAGAACAGCTGTTTTCTCATACAACAGTTACCGGGGAATTGGCTTATCCCCTGTACCCGTGGATCTCGCTTCTGTTCAACTATACCGTCGATATCGTCTTCTGCGCGTCAGCGCTTTTTTACTTTACGAGGCCCAAAGTTAAGGAGCAATTCCATTGATCAGAAACGCGAAGATTAAACAACTGACCAGCACTTTTCACCAACAAAAGATCGATGCCTTTCTTGTCACAAAAGATATCAATATAACCTATTTGACCGGCTTTCCCGCTTGCGAATCATGGCTTTTAGTGGGCGCGCGCCGCGCGTGTTACATGACCGATTTCCGTTATGTCGACGAAGCGCGAAGAGGACTTTACGGGATCGCCGTCAAGCGCACCACGAGCTCAATGGTCGAAACGCTTATTGAAGTGATCAGAACAATGCGCGCCAAGAGGATCGGTATTGACACGCGGCACCTGACATTATTCCAGTACCGGATGCTCGAGAGATCCTGCCCGAAGGGGATCCGGTTGGTCAAGGCGGATAACCTCGTTGAGAACCTGCGCGCTGTTAAGGACAAGAAGGAAATCAGGAAAATTAAACAGGCTCTTGGAATCCACAAGCAGGCGCATCAGTTTATTAAAAGCAATATAAAACCGAATATAACAGAGAGCGCGTTGCTTTTAAAGCTTGAGCGCTTTGTGAAATCGGAGGGGGCAACCTTTGCTTTTGACCCGATCATCGCCTCCGGTCCGAATTCCTGCTACCCGCACGCCAAGGTGACAGACCGCAAA
>JAGLQN010000050.1 GCA_023136835.1 Candidatus Omnitrophota bacterium
GTGTCAGTCTCTATTATCAGAGTTTCAGCTGTCACTGGAGAGGAAGGACTCTGTTCGGCCGAATCAACGCGCTTATAGGCGTCTTCAATGTCATATCGCTCATGTGAAGATTTCAGTTGTTGGACTCCAACCAAGATCTGCCCTGTTTTGAACCGTAAGAAAGCTCCGCCTGCCAGTGTTCGGTGACTGGGTGTTAATCCCATTTGGACCACCATGGCATCTGTGTCTCCCCCCCCAGTCATCCAGAAGGCATCGGATTCACTAAGGCCAGCCAGCGCGATCTTAGAACTCTTACGGAAATTGTCATTCTTATAATTTCCTTGTGGCCCCTTAACAAAAGCCGTCTTGGCTCCTTTGAGGATTTCCGCGTAGGCTTGCGCTGTTTGTGTTCCATTATCCCCCACCAAGTAAGCAAAACCCTCTTTTGGCAGATCCTTAACCATGATCTCTTGCCTATTTCCGTTTTCATCTTCATACGCCAGATCAACAGGGATTTCGAATCTGTCTTGATACTGTCTATAGATTTCCTCGAGTGCTGGTAAAAGACTTAGAAGACCTTCCGGCCTCTTTTTGGCATCAACGTCTTGTGAACGTAACGCCTTCATTGTCATCTCACCCAAATTATACCCCTCAATGAGAAGCAATAATTGCCCAAGCATACCGCCGGTAAGAACAGTGTCGATCAAACCTTCCTCTAAACCATATCTCAAAGGATTGATATGGTCACTGATCTTTGATCCACCCAATAATTCCACATATGGATGTGTGATAGCCGAGACAAATTTCAGATTGCCGCTGAGTTCGCGTTCCATTAGCCGCCCTGCAATATTGGGAATATTTTTGAAACCCGTCACGCTGGGTTGATCCCTATGGGATACAGAGAATCCATCAAGAATAAAGTAGTCAAACAAGGGTTCAAGATCTGCAACAAAATTCGGATCATTTTCACCCGGACGCACATTGTGCAATATAAGGACATCACCGTTCTTTAAACTCCTTATGGCGTCTTGAGCTTCTTGACCGTGAAGATCATTAACATAACGGACATTACGTCCAATCTGTTTGCTAATAAGTTTGGCATGCTGTTCTAGAGGTACATAATCCGCATCCCCGGCACGTCCTTGATGGGCTATAACAACAACTTTCGCGTTTCTGTCAGCTGTTTCGCCAATAGTTTCAGATGCCGCGATAATGCGTTCGGTTAATCCGATCCGCCCATCCTTAACCGGCGCATTGATATCAGGCCGGATAAGGACGCGCTTACCGTACAAACCAATGTCATCCATGGTTATAAAATCATTTTGAACCGCGGCATCTGTAATTGATGAAGAGACGGTCGTAACCATCTCTAATATGCTGACGATCTTCTGTTCCATATACCTTCGTTGTCCACGCAGGTGGAATCCTTTGCTCAAATAATCCGGGTCGGAAGAATATGCTTCGATAATTTTCGCGACAATTGACGCAATATCAGAAGAAGTAAGTTTATTGTCCGGCGCGCGTTTAACTATAAAAGTTTCTCCGGTAGGTAAAAACCCTGATATCTTCATTTCTGATGTCTTCGTTAATTTTATCGTAATTTCACAATCGCTTGGGTGGAAATTCACATCAAAGTTATACAAACCGAATTTATCCGTACTTGGCATATAATCTGCATGTTCTTGAGAAGCGATCGTTGTAACCATTTTTAATATTTTAGCTATCTTAGTTGTCATATATTTTAGTTCTTCAACGTGTTCTTGTGCAATAAGATAACCCGGAGCGAACGAATATACCTTGATAACGTTTTCAAGAATTGACGCGACATCAGAAGGCGTAAGTGTATTGCCCGTCGCGCGTTTAATTGTAAAAGTTGTGCTGTCAGATGAAGGCTCGGACGTCTTTGCTAATTTTATAGTGACTTCAGAATCGTCCTGGCGAAAACTCACATCATATCCATAAACATTATGTTTATCCTTACCTGACACACGGGTTTCAGGTTCTTTGCCTGTAATTGGTGAAGAACCCGTCGTAGCCGTTAATAATATGTGACGTATTAATGGACCCATCGTTTCTTCCATATAAGTTCGTCGTCCAGATGGATTATCTAGGACCCTCAAATATTTCGGATCACTGGAATATGAGTCGATAACATCTTTAACAATCGACACAATATCATAACGCGTAAGTTTGTTGCCCGATGCGAGGTCAACTGAAAAAGTTACAGGGTCAGACGAAGACATCAATGTCCCCATGGATTTTAATATCTCTTTTAATTTTATAGTGATTTGAGGACTGTCTTGGTAAAAATTTACAATAAATTGATAAGCATCAAGTTTATCACGACCTGATATTTTAAACGTTTTTTTCTTGGATTTTTTTTCCGTAATCGGCGAGGAGGTTTTGGCTGGTTTGGCGATCTCAGAGACCTCTTCCGCCGTTTTTCCTTCCGCGATTTCAACCAGATTAACATTCGTTGCATAGGTTCCTAGGCCGCTGTCGCTAAAATGGGCAATAACTTGACGGTCTGCCTCATCAAGTTCTTCAAAGTTCTTGCTCCTTAATGTTTTCAATAAATCATTAATGGTGAGTCTTGTTAAATCTGCTCCCCCCGAGAAGTACTTCCTTGGAATAATTTCTTGTGTAGCAGGGTCGTAATCTTCCTTAATATAGTTATAAACGCCCTTTTTGAAGGCCGCGACATACTGGTCGTATATTTTCTGGTTCGCTTGCTTGTCTTCCGTGTCCACACCCGCCGTCTTATTCTTTCCCACATAGACCTGCCCTAAAAGGCTGTCCTTTAAATTTTGCTTATACCACGCGGCTAAAATAACCGAGTTGTAAATTTGGCGGAGATTCGCAAAGGTTTCTCCCTGATTGACTTCTTTCTCGATCTCAGGGATCAGGACTTCGCGCACAACCTCTGAGGATATGCCGCTGATAACCTCAGCGTCATCTTCAACAATACTGTCTAATCCGTATTTTTCGGCTCCTATATTTTTCTGCAGGGCCACGTAATCCTCTTCCATCATGACCTTAAGATGGCTTTTGACGACAAACGCGCTTTCCCCGTGTTCATAAACAACCGCTTCCTCAGGAATGATCCATATTTTATTAAAGGTATTCATCGGGATCTTGGTCGTGCCGAATTTTTCATAGGCTTTCGCGCGAACTTTCGTCCAGAATTGTTCCCCTAATTCATTTTCCGGATACATCAACGAGGCCGTCAGTTGTTTTAGGATATAATCCTGAGCCAGAAGGTCGCGTCCCATTTCAGTATCACCGAATCCGTTCGGGATAATACGATCTTCCTCATAGGGAGAGAGGTTAACCCACATCTCCTCTTCAGGAACGGTCAAGGCGGCAAGAAAATACTTGATAAGCCTGGTTGATTCTTGTTCAAAGGCCGCGCCTTCAAGGCGGTCGTCTCCCGAACCGATAATAAAATCGAATTCCAACGGGTTTTCCGGATGGATTGTGATCCCTGTGACCATCGCCGGCGTAAATCCGG
>JAGLQN010000500.1 GCA_023136835.1 Candidatus Omnitrophota bacterium
TTAGATCTTTACAACATTTGTAGCCTGCTCACCTTTAGAACCAGTTGTCACTTCGAATTCAACCTCTTGCCCCTCTTCTAAGGTCTTGTATCCATCACCTTGGATCGTGCTATGATGAACAAATACATCAGGACCTTCTTCAGGTGTAATAAATCCGTAACCTTTTTGGTTACTGAACCACTTTACTTTTCCTTTTGCCATTACTTACTTCCCCCTTTCTCCGAGATTTAGTAAATAACAGCAGAAAGAACGAACGTGGTATGAGTGCTTCTTGTCTCGCTTGATGCATAAAATCTTCTACTCCTTATTTACTTCTACAGAGAAGTATGCATAAATTTTCGTTAATTGTCAACAAAATTATGTCAAACACCAAGTCGGGCACAAACCCATTCTCAAGACCCCAAAAAGTTTAAAAAGTTAACCTTGAAAACACTGCAGTTTCAGTGATATACTCTTACCAATGTTTCTTTGCCAAAACATAATATTTAAACATCCATTCCCATGAAAAAAGACCCTGTTCTGATTTTTGATTTTGATGGAACCATCGCGGACACATTCCACTATCTCGTGAGGATCGGCAACCGCTTGTCCGAAGAATTCGATTTCAATAAAATCGATCCTGATGAGATCAGGGACATGAAGGATAAAAACATCCGGGAAACAATCGAGCATTTAAACATCCCTCTTCTGAAGATCCCCATGATCGTTGCCAAAGCCAAAAAAGAACTGCACAAAGAGATCGAGTCTGTCGAACCGATCACGGGTCTGAAAGAAATTCTCCTTCAGATCAAATCGCTCGGTCATAAAATGGGCATTCTCACGTCCAATTCATCGAAGAATGTCATGGGGTTTCTAGAGAACAACGGATTGGATTTTTTTGATTTCATCTGCACCACATCGAAGATCTGGAGTAAAAACGGAGGGTTAAAAACCTTGATGGACGAACACGGACTTGAACTCTCCGAAGTGATCTATGTCGGCGATGAGACGCGGGATATTAAAGCCGCGAAAAAAGCCGGCATCCGCAGCGCGGCCGTAACATGGGGATACAACTCCTGCAAGACCCTGGAAGCCCAAAACCCGGACTATCTTATTCACAGCCCCAAAGAATTATTCCAGCTGTTCATATGATCCGCTTCAAAGTAGATACCCACGGGCATGC
>JAGLQN010000501.1 GCA_023136835.1 Candidatus Omnitrophota bacterium
CGTTTTCCAAAAGCGACAATTGTTTTGGTTCTTTTATTGGTTTTTTCAATGAGGTTTATCATTCCCTTTATTGAGAATAATTTTATGCCCACATGGGATGAGGATATAATTACCGTTAAGATAGAGATGCCGCAGGGATCAACAATTGACCGAACCCTTAAGGTGACAAAATTTGCGGAACAACGCATAAAACAGATTCCGGAAATGGAATCATACTTAACTTCTATTGGTGAAGGTGGTGTGGAAAATTCAGTAATTGTGGTAAATTTAGTGCCTTCTCAGCAAAGAAAGAGGGCTGATACGGATATTATTAAGAAGCTTATCCCGTTTTCTGCAAGCATTCCGGATGCTGAAGTTACTATTGAGCGAGGAGAATCTCGTGGAGGAATGATAGCCGGGGATATTTCCATCAATGTTTATGGACAGGATTATCAGAAGATGATTGAACTGTCTAAAATGATGAAGCAAAAAATGGATGAAAGTGGTTATTTCCGATCAGTGAAGTCTTCTTACAGGATGCCCAGAAAAGAAATTCAGTTTATTCCTAATCAAAAGCGACTCATTGAGCATGGTGTGTCGGATGTTTTAGTCGGCAGCATAATCCGTGCTTCGGTATACGGTGATGATACAAATATCTATAAGGAGGCTGGTGAAGAATATGACATTAATGTTGAGTTAGACGATAGGTATACGGAGGATTTTGATGATTTAAAACAGATTGATATCATTTCCAGGAAAGGCATGTTCCCGGTTATTGAATTGGGTGATTTGAAAGAAGAAAAGGCTATGCCGCAGATACGGCATAGAGAAAAGGTTCGCGTTATCCGCCTTGAAGGTTATTTGTCAAAGTCTTCAACGGGCTATGTTCGCGGAGTTCTTGATGAAGCTTTTAATGAGTTGCCTTTCGAAAAGGGCTATGGGTATAAGTATGTTGAAATGGCGGAGAGAGAGGCCGAATCTTCCGCGGAGATCGGAAAAGCTTTTCTTCTTGCGGTTATTTTAACTTTTATGTTGTTATGCGCTATCATGAACTCATTTTATTATCCAATTCCCATATTATTGTCTGTTGGAACTTCTTTTATAGGTGTTTTTCTGGCATTGTTCTTTATGGGGGAGACCATTAATATTGCATCTATGCTCGGCATGGTTATGATTGTTGGGCTTGTGGTTAACAACTCTATTCTTTTGTTAGACTATGCTTTGCTTAAAATAAAAGAAGGGGTT
>JAGLQN010000502.1 GCA_023136835.1 Candidatus Omnitrophota bacterium
CATTTTCCGCAAGTTGAAAAGGGTGTTTTTCCCGAATTAATTTAATAGGCAAATTTGCATATCTAATGCGCTGATATCGGGTGTTATAGCATGGTAGCATAGACTGTATTTCTCCTAAATATTATAGATATTGCCTCAGCTTACGTGTCTTATTAACAACATCCTTTCTGTAATCGTCGAGTAACTTCCTGATGTCTTCTTCCAACCTTTGGATTTCTCTGCATTTTTTACGGAAATTCCGGTAATTTTCTGTTACACTCTTTATCCACTCAGCATCTTTTTCAGGGATCGTTTTTGTTTTGCCCACGCCTTTTTCGCTCCAGGTAATTCGTTTAGATGGATGACCGGCTTTATCTTTGCGATAACACCAACAATTCGTTTTGCCACATTTGCCATACACCTTATTAAATGAGCCGGGAAACATTGTTTGAACACTAAGAATTTCTTGAAGTATTCCTTTTTTTAATTTTCCCAACTTATTTATCTGTTTTTTACTTGACATCTTATTCAAATTATATACAATATAGATCAAGATGTCAAGTGAAAATGAAAAAAAATGATGAAAAACTAAAAAGATTCGCTGTCGAAGGTATGCCTTTAATTAATTCGGTTGCACAACGCATCAATCTCAGAACCATTTTCTCTAAATATATTGCACCATACGGAAATGAAAAAATTCCTGTGGTGGATACGTTGATGATACTCTTATGTAATATTACCGGCGGACGCAAACCCTTGTACCAATTGGAGCAATGGGCACAACGAATCGAACCCCGGTGTTTCCAATTAAAACAGGAAAAACTCCTTCATCTTAATGATGACCGTTTCGCAAGGGCCCTTGACAAACTTTACCTCTCAGACCGGGCGTCTTTAATGACAGAGATAGTGGTTAAAATGATAAAAGCCGTCAATCTGGATATCGATAGGATTCATAATGATTCTACAACCGTCAAAGCCTATGGCAAAATACCGGGTAAAACCATAACCGGTTTAGAATTACTGCGGGGCAACAGCAAAGACCATCGCCCCGATTTAAAGCAATTGGTTTTTAGTTTGACCATTTCTGCCGACGGAGCCGTGCCCATTCATTACAAAACATATCCGGGAAACCGCACAGATGATACCACTCATATTGAGACCTGGGATACGATTTGTAGGATAACAGGCAAACGCGATTTTCTGTATGTGGCGGATTGTAAGTTATGTACAAAAAAGCAATTGGCCCACATTGTTGGAGAAGGCGGACGGGCAATTACGATTGTGCCTGAAAGCTGGAAGGCTTGCCACACTTTTAAAGAAGAACTTCGTTGTAGTTATGGTTCAGATTCAAACAAACCGCTAAAACGGAAAAGAAAAAGAGTGATCTGGCGACGGGAAATATCGGAGCAATCAGGTCAATATGAAAATTTTTCTTTATTTTCGGGTGATTTTAGAGCATCACAGGCAGGCTACCGAATCTTCTGGTACCATTCCAGTGAAAAAGAAAAAAAAGATCGCTTAAGGAGAGAACAAAAATTACAAAAGGCCGAGAGCAAATTACTCAATTTAATCCCCAGGTTGAACAAAAGGAAATTCAAAACCAAAGAAGCGATCGAGAGGGAGCTTGATAGCCTCTTGAAAAAATATGGAGTAAAGAGTTTTTTTGAAATCGCACTTTCGGAAACAAAAATAGAATCCAGAGTTCAAGCCGGTAGAGGCAGGCCCGGGCCAAACACAAAATACAAAACATATAGTCAAACCCATTATTCGCTTTTTTGGAAAAAGGATAAGGAAGCCTTAAAGCAAGAAAAAAAAGTAGACGGCATCTTCCCCCTGCTCACTACAGATGATTCATTATCCGCTAAATCGGTGCTGCTCTCCTATAAATATCAACCCAGGTTGGAAAAGAGGTTTACTCAATTCAAAAGTGTTCATGAAGCAGCTCCACTTCTTTTCAAAAAAATTGAACGGGTTGAAGCCATTATGTTCCTGTTTTTTCTTTCATTGATGATTCAAGCGATAATCGAGAGAGAAGTGCGATTGAAAATGAAAGAAGAAGGCATCGAAACTTTACCCATCTACCCGGAAGATCGTGATGCATATCATCCCACTACATCAAAGATTTTAGATACTTTTGATGGAATATCTTCTTATCAAGTCACAATCGAAGGAAAAACAAAAAAATTTCGAGACTCCTTAACTCAAACTCAAGAAACTATTTTGAGCTTATTAAATATTGATATAAATGACTTTTGGGGAAAATGACAGAAAAAATTAATTCGGAAAAAAAGCCCTTTTCAACTTGCGGAAAATGGG
>JAGLQN010000503.1 GCA_023136835.1 Candidatus Omnitrophota bacterium
AAGCCCGCGGCGAATGCCGCGTGGAATTCCACGCCGCATTCGGGCCTGTCGATTTATTTGGCACGGAATTTGCTCTCTTGACAGATCTGTTATAATTGCTGTGCAGGAGGGGGCGGACATGGAGGTCTGGAATGTTTCGATGGGCCAAGCCTCGGCTGGATCGAATGCAGGCGACGCTGTTCAGTCCAACGCTGGATGCGATGATCAGCCAGGATCATCCGGTGCGTTTGTTCGAGGAGATGCTTCGGGAACTGTTGGACTGGTCGGCGTGGGAATCTCATTACGTTCTGGTGGCCGGTCAGCCTCCGATTCATCCTCGGGTGATGGCCGGTGCGATCTTGTACGGGCTGAGCAAGGGGATTCGTTCGAGCCGCCAGTTAGAGGACGCCTGCGTCAACCGGCTGGATTTCATGTGGCTGACGGAAGGTCGTCGGATCGACCATTCGACGTTTGCCGGTTTCCGTACGCGTTTCGCCGACGAGTTGAAGTCGTTGTTCAAGCAGTTGAATCGTAGTGCGATGACGATGGGAATGATCCTGCTGGCCCAGACGGGTTTGGACGGCACGAAGATTCGCGCCAACAGCAGTCGTCACGGCACGGCGAGCGGTGAGACGCTGGCGGCTCGGCTGGCGGCGTTGGATGACGAGGTCGAGGAGTTGATGTCGCACTGGGCGACCGCCGACGGCGTGGAGGACGGGTTGTACGGCGCTGAGGTCACGCCGAACCGTTTGCCGCGTAAGCTGGCTGACCTGAAGCGTCGCCAGGCGCGTCTCGGCAAGGCGTTGGAGGCGGCGGGCCGCAAGTCCGCGGGCGCTGAAGAGGGGAAGTCTGCGTCCGGGAAGCAGACGAAGAAGAAGAAGATAAAGGTGCCGGTAGCTGATCCTGAGAGCACGGTTCATCCGAACAAGGAAGGCGGCTACGCGCCGAACTACACGCCGGAGGCGTTGGTGGACGGTGCGAAAGGTCTGATCGTGGGGACGGACGTGCTGGCCGATCCGGCCGAAGGCGACGTGGTGGTGCCGATGGTGGATGAGCTCGAGAAGTCGCTGGGGCAGAAGCCGAAGCAGTTGCTGGCCGACGGAGCGTACGGCAGTGGTGAAAACCTGTCGGCGTTGGCGAGCCGCGAGGTGGACGCGTTGATCCCCGTGTCGCGGACCGCCGAGCCGCTGTCGCCTGAAGAGAATCCCGCGGTTCGGGCCGATCTGAGTTCTCCGGTGCCCTCGGCGGAGTGGGCAAAACTTCCTCGGAACCGTCAGAGCAAGAAGCTGGACCGCAGTGCGTTCGTGTACGACGGCGCAGCGGATTGCTATTGGTGTCCGATGGGCCATCGTCTGGGATTCATCGGGATTCAGAACAAACAGCGTAGTGGTGGATCGGGCGGTGGGATTTATCGTCGGTATCGTTGCGATGCGTGCAAAACCTGTCCGCGGTCGGAGACGTGCGTGGCCAGCAAGACGGGTGTGCGTACGATCTACCGTGAGCAGTACGAGCCGTTGCGTGAGGCGATGGAGTCTCGGCTGGGGAGCAAGGAAGGTCAAGAATCCTACCGTCGCCGATCCTGGATCGCCGAGACGCCGTTCGCGGTGATCAAGACTGTGATGGGCGTTCGCCAGTTCCTGTTGCGTGGTCTATCGAAGGTGAAAACGGAATGGTTGTGGATCTGTACAGCTTACAATCTGAACAAGATGGTACGCAAGGTAGCGGCGTTGCGCGCGAAGTTTGCGGCCCTGGCGTAGAAAGGGTTCGTGAAGCCCTGCGCGCGGTGCGAATAGGGGCAAAAACGGAGCGAACGCTCGCTCGCCGATACGTCGTTCGATAGTACGCCTCGTCCCGGCTCACCGTAGCCGCTCATCGCGCGGTTTAGGTCGTTGCACCCAATCCGCGAACGATGGAGTAAATCGACAGGCCCT
>JAGLQN010000504.1 GCA_023136835.1 Candidatus Omnitrophota bacterium
TATTTATGTTGTGTCCTCATAAATCGCATATTTCTATTGTAAAAAATATTATAATGAAATAAAGTATTAGATGAAACCTTTATATCATTTTTTTAAGGAGGAGATATGAAAAAACTACACCACATAATGCTGGGCGTGATAATCGCGTCTCTTTTTTTTCAAGGTAATGTTCTCGCGCAAAACACAGACGCTGTTATAAAAGAGATCACGGGTCTCGTCCAGGTCCAAAAAGCGAATCAAACGGATTGGATAAAAGCGCAGGAGAATTCAACCGTGACCTCCGGTGACAAGATCCGGTCCTTTCTTGAGTCCTCAGCCCTTCTTATCTTCCCTGATAGCAGCGAGTTTCGTCTCAGGGAAAACACCTCCCTTGATATTAAGGATATCTCGCAAAACCCGTTTGATAAATCCGCGAAGAGAGAATTAAAACTTAATTTAGGAAGCCTTCATTATAAAGTTCCGCCCAAAAAAGAAAGGGCTACTGAATTTAAGATCCATTCTTCCACTTCTATCGTCGGGATAACCGGTACTGAGGGGATCATTACCGCTAAAGGAGACCAAAAACCGTCGGAGAACATTCTTATTGAAGGCGCGACCTATAACACGAATGATCAGGGTTTAGACGGACGCTATCAGAGGAAAGGGAATGTTTATGTTCATGACGGAGAGACGATCCAGTTATTCAGCGCCCAGGTCGAGGAGGAAGTGGAATTGCGCATGCAGATCAGTGAAATATATACGAATTCGATTAAAGAAGCCGTTGCCTTGTATAAAACAAAAAAAGATGAAGGATATAAAGTCGCTGATGCACAAACTATGATCGATCAGGCATTCTTTTATTTAGAGAAACGCCAATATGATTTAGCGGCGAAAATGATCCGGCAGGCGAATACATTACTAGGAGATGTTAAGAAAATCACAATGCCTGAGGGTCTTGACGGTAAAATAAAGGAAACTCTTGCGCAAATACAGGAAAAAGAAACCGGCGGCTATGACGTCTCGAAAGCTTATTCTCTGGCGGGAAAGATCCAGGACCTAAAGCAGAGCGGGTATTTTAATGAAATCAAGCAGGCGATAACACAAGTTGAGAAAGAGCTGGCGCTTTTGACTGAGGGGGGCAGTTCTGGCGGCGCAGGAAAAACTTTTTCAACATACTATGAGGATATTCAAAGAGATGTTTTAGAGAAAGAACAGCGGGGATTTGTTCTAAGCGAAATTAAATCCACCTTGAGACAGAGCCAGGTTTTTTATGAGCAAGGTGATGCGCCTAAAGCCTACCAGCTGTTAGACGAAGTGAAAGATAAATTATCTTTTGTCTTGAAAAAGGTGTCTGATGCGTTAAAGGGGAAAATTGACCGTCTTGAAAATGATATTACCCTTAAGAAGGAAAATGCTTATCCAACGAAAGAACTGGAATTGCGTCTGGAGAAAGTTAAGGGGCTGATTAAAGCGGAGGATTTCTTAAAGGCGAGGGACCTTGTGGCTGTCCTGGAAGAGGGGATATTGACTTTATCGAAGAGTGTTTCTGCCGAGTGGAAGCTGAAGATCAATAATCTTAAGAGAGATGTAACTTACAAGAGGTCAATAGGTTACGACCTTAGTCAAATTTATGATTTAATGGGTGAACTTGAAGATTATCAAGCCCAAGGAGATCTGGTGAAGTTGGAACTCACTTTTACGCAGGCACAAAAGGATCTTAAAGGTTTAAAACTGCCTGCCGGTTTTCAGACTAATTGGAAGGAATTTATAAAAGCGAAAAAAGATAAAGAAGCAAT
>JAGLQN010000505.1 GCA_023136835.1 Candidatus Omnitrophota bacterium
TCCGGCCTCTCCGGCCTTTCGGGACGCTCCGGCCGTGCCATAGCCGTTTTCACGACGGGCGACGCGACAAAACCGATACCGATGACAAGTAACGCGACTGTTAAAATTCTGAGATATTTCATTTCCGCTCCATTAAAATTTAATAAAATTTAATAAACACTGTTGGACTATACCATGATTACAATTGGAAATCAAGGGGTATTTTTTAACCAAATTTTTTAACCGAAAGATTAAAGGCTCAGCGCCCTTTTTTCTCTCGTCATTCTGAGCCTGAGCGCGGCGAAGGGGAAGAATCTCGACTACCATTTTCCCGCCGCGAAACAATAGCGACCAAACACACAAAAATAATCATATTCGCCGGAATATGAAAATTAAAATCCACCAATCCATGTAACATCAAGGAAAGGATCCCCACGCCGCAAGCCAGCCGCGTCGCCCTTTTTAACAAAAATTCATCCCTCCCGCGGCCGAACCCGCGCTTTAAGATAACAAAGATCCCCCACACAAGGATCGGAATGACCAAGACCCCCATTTCAACGATCGTCTGTATATAATCATTATGGGTATAATAAAAGCGGACCCCAAATCCTTCCGGGCGGTATTTGGGAAAGGCCCAGGCAAAAGTCCCGATACCTGTTCCCGTCCAGGGATGGTCTTTAATGATACCCGCGCTATATTCCCATACCGTCAACCGCGCCTGTAAAAAAGTGCTTTCCTCTCCCATGTTGATCGTATGCAGCCGGCCGGCAACCCCATCTTCCGCGAATCCTAAGAATCCGATAAAAAGGGCCAAGCCCAGCAATAAGACCGCCATGCCCCATTTCGGCAATGATCTCTGCTTCACAAGCGTGATACATAATATAACTGACGCCACAGCAAGCACAATCCACGCGCCCCGGGATTGCGTCAGGATGAACGCCGTGATCATCGCCCCCAATGCCAGGCTCAACAGGACCCGCCATTTGACCAGCTGGAACGGGCCGGAAACTTCGTCCCGGTTCAGCCCTATAAGCAATCCAAAATTCAGAGGGATCGCCATCTCGAGCAATCCCGCGAAATGCGCGTGGTTCACGTAAGTGGCGGACAGAAGACGGGGAGAATTCCACCACCCGTGGTTGAGGCCGAAAAAGTATTGCCCTATTCCCAGAAGCGAAAGCGCGGCGCCCAACGCGACGATCAGCGCGAAAAAACGGACCCGTACGCGCCAGTTGAAATGATTGACGACAAGATAGTATACGGCCACATAGGTCATGAGCCGGAAAAAACTAAGCATGCTGTCGAATCGATAGATACTAAAAAACCAAGAGGCAATGGCCAAACAAACAAAAAGCCGGATAGAAAAATCGGGGAGGGAAAAATCGAGACTGACCTTCTTTTTCTGTGTCCCCATTTTTCCCTGGTTATTCATCCTCCAAAACCACAACAGCAGAAGCATCAGCACAACCCATTCAACGATTGTGATCGACCATAATTCCACCGCGCCCATGGCCAGAGCGGAAAAAATAATGACGCCTGATAATCCGCGGAAAATAATATTTTTAAAAGATTGATCTGACATTGTAAAAATCCTAAACCGTTACAGCTTACGGCTCAACTAGGGTTTTAACTGTGTTTCACCGGTCAATTCAACCACTACATCGTAATACCCGGCGTCTTCCTCCAACAGCTTCAAACCCGCTTTTCTTAAATAAAACGCCGTGTCTCCTCCATTAGGATCAAGCGTCTTCGCGTGCCGGAAATGACCGATCGCCTTATCAATCTCGCCGTCGGCAAACGCGACATGTCCGCGGTTAACCCAGCATCGCGCGCGGTTCGGATTGAGCTGTGTCGCCCGCCTGTAGGCCGGCCCGGTTTTTTCCCACAACCGGTCGCTATCCGTCTCGACGGAAATATCCCAGAGAAAATCCCCGTATTCAACCCAATAATCACTGGACATCGGCGCGAGTACCAGCGCCTCCTCGTAAGCCCTTTCCGCTTCTTCCAACATTCCTGACCGCGTTAATTTCCTCGCGGTATTCACTTTGACCCGCGCGGAAAAAGGCAACGTCACCGCGGTCATGGCCGCCATGAAAATGACGATTAAAAATATGTTTATGATTGTTTTTTTAAACATGTTTTATTATTCTCTGTCATCCTGAGGAGTCCGAAGGACAACGTATGTTTTTCCTTAAATATATTCAGAGGAAAACAATACGTACCCAATCGGAAAAAGTGCGCCGCCCATAATCACACCCCGGAGGTGTGACTATGGGGCCTGTTCCGGCTTATTATTCCATCCCCTCTTGCATATACTCTGTCACGATCTCAATAATCTTGCGCGTTTTTGCGTTGCAGGATCTAAATTCGATATGGTCAAGAATCGATATGCCGTATTTTCTTAATAAATCGCTGATAAGAGCATGGATAAATGATTGATTGGCGGCATCGACGCCGGTAAAATCAAGTATGATATTCTCGTTGTTCTCTAGAGCGGGAACAAGATCTTTCAACCTGATATCGCGCGCGATATCCTTATTTTCCGCGAAACTGCCGGCTTTGTTAAGAATGCTTATTTTGATCATGTAAACTTCGGCCTCCTGTATTTCTCTTTTCGCCTCTCTCTGACAGCATCTGTATATACTTTACTGAGAGCATCGAGCATCCGGGTAAATTCCTCAGTCTGGTCAAGATTGATATCGATCCCGACGATTGTCCCCTGCCAAAACGGAAGTTTGTCATCAGTGGAATGCCGATCTTTAAAGGGATCGGCTTTCAAGCGTATTTTTGATGATTGTTTTCGCCGAAGCAATTTATACATGGTGTTGCCGCTATAAATGACAAAAAAGTCGCGGTTGACCCGGGCGATAGACTTAATAAAAAATAATCCGGCCCCCGCGTTTTGTTCCGTTCCGCCTTCTCGACGGGTTGTCCCTGTAATTCCCGGTTGAAGGGCGAGCCGTATGGCTTCTAAATCTGTTTTCGTGGCATAGGACTCATTGATCGCTGTCTTGATTCCCACCCCGGCATCGGCAATCCCGACGCGGATCGTATTGCTCTTTTTGTAATATTGGGCGCAAAGAAAAGCGCCGAATGGCGTATTGGCATGTTCGATGACATTGCGCACCAGTTCACTGACGATATAACCGATCGTCTGGGATTGTTCCGGCTCAAGGTTCAGCAACGGAATCATCTCTGTAATGAACCTTGTTTGCTCTGTCGCGTCTTTGATCCGTGTCAGCGGAATAAATCGTCCTGCAGGC
>JAGLQN010000506.1 GCA_023136835.1 Candidatus Omnitrophota bacterium
ATCGCTGATTTTGAAATACACTGTGGTCGTATAATATTCTCATTTTAATCTCCTGAGCAACTTAGTTACTATTGAATTATCTGAAAACAGTCTTTTTGTTTCTACTGTATCAGCTTTACTGTCACAAATCACATAAGGTGGATGGAATATTGGAAAAACCATTGTTTCTGTTTTTAAATCGATGTGTTTATTTTTCTCGACTGTGTGGAGGGCATCGGCTCCGAACCCTATATTTGAAACCAAGTTTACATTCGGCACGACGGAGCGTTCATTTCTAATGAAGCATTTAAAGACCCATTGATAATCCCAAGCGTCTATTTCCTTAAAATATGTAAAATTGAACGCATTGACCCAGTATTTATGTGCCCTCGTATAGATTAACTCGTTTAGAAGCTTCTTAACAAGTCGCTTCGGAGCTGATCCTGAAAACATTTCTTTTTCGGTGATTGCATCGGCTACGTGATCAGGCACGACGTGCGGTGGATGTGATATCGGGAACTGAGCTGGAGATGTGTCAATTCCAGAGTACTCATCCTTATCCTTAGTATGAAGAGCATCCGCACCAGAGCCTATATTGCTTATGAGATTATTGTTCGGAAGTACTGATACCTCCCCTTGCTTCCAGCAGGAAAACGTCCATGGATAACCCCAGGAATCAGTTTTGCCATTGAAAACACTGTTGAAGATGTATCGCCAGTACCACACGCTCGCTTTGCTTTGTAGTATGTCTTCAAGCCAACGCCCGTCTCTGACTTCAGGCCACATTTTCATGTCAACGTCGTAATTGTCCCAAGAGCGTTTCCAAGTCGCCCATCCCCAGATATGCGGATATCGAGAGAAGTAATAACTGTAGTTAGTTCGCTTTTTACCGAACTGGAAATTATCACCACTTATCATTGCGATACGATTATCATCCCGGTAATGTTCAAGCATCTCGTCACAAAACCGGAAGAAGGTCGGATGCGGCAGGCAGTCATCTTCAAGGATAATTGCTTCATCAACTATTGAAAATGCCCAGTCCAGACCTGACGAGATGTTCACTTTACAACCGATATTATCATCTGAATAATGTTTAATAAGCTCACAAGGCCAGTCTACATCAATTATAGCTCGGGTTTTACTGCACTTATCGAAGTCATCA
>JAGLQN010000507.1 GCA_023136835.1 Candidatus Omnitrophota bacterium
ATTCTTATGGGGTTGTATAATACTGGAAAGTATGATATAAGTGTTCTAGGAATAAATTATTGGGGGGATCCTCATGAGTTGCCAATGCGTGTTTGGCCTGTTGGAACAAACCCTGAAAGGGATCCATATGGCCGTAAAAAAATAGCTAGTATGATACCACAAATGGATTATGATGTTCTTTTTTTTCTACAAGATACTTTTATTTTAGATTTTCTTCCAGAGTTATTACCTTATTTGAAGTCTCAGGGCAAAAAACAAAAATCTATTGTGTACTTTCCTATAGATGGTAAACCAAAACAACAATGGATAAAGAATGTGGATGCTTGTGATTATTTGGTTGCTTATTCTAAGTTTGGTGAAGCAGAAATAAAAAATGCTTATCCACAAGTAAAAGATATGAAAGTAATACCACACGGAGTAAATACATCAGAATATTACATTGTTGATGATAAAAGTGTAAAGGAGTTTAGGAATCAATATTTTGGCAGCGTTGCTGATAAATTTGTGTTTACAAATTTAAATAGAAACCAACAAAGAAAAGATATTCCAAGAACAATTGCTGCATTTGCTAAGTTTAGGGAATATGTTGATGATGCAATTTTATATTTACACTGTGCACGTGTGGATCAGGGATGGGATTTACCAGAGGTGGTTGAAGGACATGGTTTAAGTACTTCAAAGGATGTAATATTTCCTGAAAGGTTTGGTCCAAACCAGGGGTATCCACGTAATATTGTTAATATGATTTATAATATAAGTGATTGTGTACTAAGTACTACATTGGGAGAAGGCTGGGGACTGAGTTGGATTGAGGCAATGGCTACAAAGACGCCTGTAATAATGCCTGCTAATACAGCTCTTATTGAAAACATAAATGAAGATAATGGTTATTTAGTCAAAAGCGGTACAAATTCAAGTTTGTTTACTGTTATTCCAAATGATAATGACGTTGTTCGGCCTCTTGTTGATGTTGATGATATGGTAGAGAAAATGCTAGATGTTTATAATAATAGGGAAGAAGCTAAAAGACGTGCAGAAAATGCCTATAATTGGGTAACAACAACAATGGATTGGGAGAAAAATATAGTACCTCAATGGATAAAATTATTTGATGAAGTATTAACCTCCTCTAATAACCTTGAGTATAAAGATAGTGATACACGTATGATAGACACTGAAGCGGTTTAATAATTATAGTTGGTAATATTAATAGTAGAAGAATATAAAAAACGGAGCGTGGTTAATGGAAATTAAAGGAATAAAGTATACTGGTC
>JAGLQN010000508.1 GCA_023136835.1 Candidatus Omnitrophota bacterium
TCCGGTTGACACAGGTTGGCAATTTTAGGTAAAGTCAAAGGCATGTCAAATTACCCTCAAACTTTATTAGAGTTTCAGAATCTCTTTCCTAACGAGCTGGCTTGTGCTCGCTATCTGGAGCGTATTCGATGGCCAGAAGGATTTGAATGTCCGTCCTGTAGTTATATTGGTGACCCATGGCGTCTTCAGTCTAGACCACGCGTGTTGGAATGTCGTCAGTGCGGTTATCAAGTAAGTCTTACAGCAGGCACCGTTATGCACAGAACGCGGCAGTCTTTACCAGTTTGGTTTTGGGCTGCGTATTTAGTAACAACTCAGACACCAGGTCTGAGTGCTTTGCAGTTCCAGCGACAACTCGGCATAAAACGCTACGAGACAGCCTTTTTAATGCTACACAAGTTACGTGTAGCGATGGTTCGTCCTGATCGGGATCGAATTGGATCTAAGTGGCCAGTTGAGATTGACGAAACATTCGTCGGTGGTGTAACACAGGGAGAGGGGCGAGGGCGACACCATAAGACGCTTGTTGCGGGTATGGTCGAGGTTCTTCCGCGGAAGAGAGCTCTTGGCCCTGACCCAAATCTACCAACCGGACAGCGTCCGCAGCATCAAGGAGGACATGGCCGCGGTTTTATTGCAGGCAGGTTGCGCCTCCAAGTTATTCCGAACCGCAAGCAAGAAACATTGGAACCGATGGTTCTGGATAACATAGACATAAGGGCGGAAGTGCGAACTGATGGGTGGACTGGTTACGATAATTTGCAAAAGCTGGGATACAAACACTTAGCAGTGTCTGTCCGAGGTGACCACGCAAAGACAGATCAACATCTCCCAATGATTCACATTGTATTCGGTAATTTGGATGCGTGGCTTTTGGGAACGCATCATGGAGTCAGTCCGGCACACTTACAGGGCTATCTCAACGAGTTTGTTTTTAGGTTTAATCGACGATTCTGGCCAATGGTGGGATTTGAGAGTGTGCTTAAGATTGCCGTCCGAGTGAAACCGATGACCGACAGGAAATTTTACGAAGCTGCAAAGACACACATGGATTCAGCAGAAATAGACGAACCTGTGTTAACCGGATAGGCATGGTTCATTCATATAAAGAAGAATAAATTATCTTTTACATTTTGTCTTTAGAACACCCGAATAACAAGCAGACTCTGTCTTCGTTCATTCGATTGTTCTACCGCCAGTTATATTATCATTTAATCCAAATACCAAATAGTTTATTTATTAACATAATTTCATTGTAACTATTATAAGTTTTATCTAAAGGTATAAATTTTTTTTATAAACATGTTGGGCATCTCGTGACAATTAATGGTTCATATTTTAAACTAACGATATGATACTCATTAAGGATTCATTATGAAAAAATTAACCGGATATATTCTCATACTTGTTTTTATTAGTATTTCTTTCATCAGCTGCAATAAAGTAGAAATACAAACGAATTATGAAAAAAATAGAATTGTTCTAGTCCAACCGTATCTCGGCAACCTAAAATCTATTATTTATTTTGTTGAGAATAAATATATTGAAATACCTAATCTTGAATTAACAGCGGTTATTTATGCAAAGGCAAAAAATGATTACGATAATATAAAGAAATTCCTAAGTAAAAACGATTACTCATATATCTCTTTAATGAAAATTGATGGAGACCTAAATGAAAATAATCTGTTTCAAAAAAATCCGTGTACCGATGATTTTCACACTTTATTTAATAACTCTGATGGGTTGCTTTTTTTTGGAGGCAATGATCTACCTCCGTCGATCTACGGTCAAAAAACAAAACTCACTACGAGTATTAAGAATCCCTATCGTCATTATTTTCATCTATCCTTTTTATTTCATCTTTTGGGCGGCTATCAGAACAATGGTTCAGAACCTTTTTTAGAAGAAAATCCCAATTATATTATAAATGGATTTTGCCTGGGTATGTAGAGTATGAATGTAGCAACCGGTGGCACAATGCATCAGGATATTCCTTCTGATATTTATGGAGTTAATTACATTGAAGATGTAATTAGCCTGGGACAAGATCAAATGCATCTAGATTATAATTATTTTTTGTCTACTAATAATATAGATTTTCAATTG
>JAGLQN010000509.1 GCA_023136835.1 Candidatus Omnitrophota bacterium
GATTTTAGTTCAATCTACTGGACATATGCATCGGGCTTCCCTAAAGCAATGAATATTAGTAAAGGTGTTGATAAGAAACTTGGTGCGGATGCACCAGAAACCAAGGCTCTTGATGGTGCTTATGCCGGATTCCAGCCAAAGCCTGCGGTGGAAATTGTGATTGTAGCAATGAAACCCTTGGCCGAAGGAAGTTATATTGATCAAGTTCTTGCGAATGGAAAGGGGGTTACATGGCTCGATGATTGCAGGATTCCATATAAGAATGATAAGGACATCGAAGATAGTAAAGGCAATTTTAAGCCACTCACAAATTATGATGGAAGAAACACGAATTTCGAATTCGGGATTGAAAAAGTAGATTCACATCAAAATTCGCAGGGGAGGTTTCCGGCAAATATCTTGGTCTGTGATGATGCTCTCAACGACGGTGTGGTGAGAAAAGGTGGTGGTAGTATTGTAACCCCTCCAAGTGCAAGATATTCTGGATTGACATATAATGGAGGTAAGGAAAGCGAAGGTGGAGATAGGAATCCATTTGACGGATATGATGACGAAGGTTCTGCTTCGAGATACTTTGACCTTGACGCCTGGTGGGAAGAGAGAATTAAGAGCATGGACCCGGCAGTACTTGAGACATTTCCGTTCCTATTGGTGCCTAAAGCGAGTACCAGCGAGAAGAATGCAGGGCTGGATGATGTTGAAGCTCAGTACATGGACGGTAGTAGGAAGGTAGGGAGCCCTGGAGGTACAAATCCCAGGAACAGGGGTGCCCAGAGTCCGAGAAAGAACTTCCATCCCACGGTTAAGCCTGTTAAGCTTTTCACTTATCTCATTACATTGGGTTCGAGAAAAGGGGATGTTGTACTCGATCCATTCGGTGGAAGTGGAACAACAGGTGTGGCAGCCGAGATATCTGAAAGGGATTATATTCTGTTCGAAATGGAACAGGACTTTCACGAGCTTGCCTGTAAGAGGATTGAGTTCCAGCAAGCAATCACTAAAAAGAAAAACGCCTCACCTCTGTCTGATATTTTTAAAAGGAAGTGCTGATTATGATATTGAAGTGCTAAAATGTCTAATTCACTTTTTTATATC
>JAGLQN010000051.1 GCA_023136835.1 Candidatus Omnitrophota bacterium
ATCATTTCGGAGTCCTCCGGTTTTGGTTAATACGTAAAATATCCTTACGCGTTAAACCTCTTCCGATTCCTCCGTGGCAGGGAGAAAAAGACTCCAAGAATGGAATGGTTATAACTGCGGTCTTTAAATAGCTATGGCATTAATATACCACACGCATACAGAAATTGCAAATTTTTTTTACAGTTTTTTTACAGCATAGGAAATTACAAAACGCGAAGAATGCTAGAAAATCGTTTAAAAGTCATACCCTCCGGGTACTGCTTCGCCATGAACCATATGGTTCATGGCTTCGCTGTCGCGAAGCGATTTTCTTGGCAGGAAAATCAGGCGGAATTTTCAAAAAGATACTTCTCAGCCTCCAGAGCCGCCATACAACCGGTCCCGGCCGCTGTTACGGCTTGACGGTAGCGTTTATCCTGCACATCCCCACAAGCAAAGACACCCTCGACACTTGTTTGAGCGGTTCCAGGTTTGGTTGCGATGTAGCCGGTGGCATCCAAATCAACCTGATTTTCAAGAAAAGCAGTATTGGGAAGATGGCCGATCGCATAAAACAGACCACTGGCTTCGATGACTTGCTCCTCTTCTGTTTTGACATTTTTGATCTTGACATCGGAGAGAACCTGCGCGCCTAATGCTTCAACAGGAACGGAATCCCAAACAATCTCGATTTTATCATTGGCGAAAGCGCGGTTTTGCATAGCCTTTGAAGCCCTCAACTCATCGCGGCGATGGATAATATAGACTTTGCTCGCGTACTTGGTCAGATGAGTAGCCT
Source organism: Candidatus Omnitrophota bacterium (assembly GCA_023136835.1). Lineage (GTDB taxonomy): Bacteria > Omnitrophota > Gorgyraeia > Zapsychrales > Zapsychraceae > 2-02-FULL-52-10. Next base: position 779 of record JAGLQN010000051.1, read on the forward strand.
CTTCAATAGCCGAATCTCCTCCGCCGATGATAACAAGCGGTTTATTTCGGAATATTGGTAATGCCCCGTCGCATACAGCACAGGCTGAAATTCCCCGTTGCCATAGTCTGTCTTCTCCTGGAAGATTCATACGCTTTGCTGTCGCCCCAGTCGCAAGAATGATCGTTTTTGCGTCAATCGTATCCTTACCGGCAATAACTTTAAGTGGCCGGGATTTGAAGTTAACCTTATCAACGGTAACCGTTTCAATAGTGGCTCCGCATTTGACAGATTGTTCGCGCATGCGCGCCATGAGATCCGGGCCTGAAATACCATCAGGGAATCCTGGAAAATTTTCAACTTCGGTAGTTGTTGTCAGTTGTCCGCCGGCAGCGATCCCTCCGGCCATCATTCCCTCGAACATAAGAGGATTAAGATTAGCGCGGCCGCAATAAATGGCGGCGGTATGGGCTGCCGGCCCCGATCCGATAATAATGATGTTTTCCATATTCTCCTTAAATCCGTTTTATCAGTTATGTAAAATTGGAACGCGGAATAAAAAATAATTTAAAAAGCTTTACGCGGCTATTTCGTTAAAAATTCCATTACAAATTTACCAAATATGTCTCTAAATTTTATAACTGTCAAGAATACCCGGACGGTGTTTAAACCGCATATCCTTAAACTGATTGTGAATGATCTCATCATAGCATGGTTTATCGAATCGCTGAAAAAATAAACCGAAATACAGCCGCTCATTACGCGCGTAGCGAAAAGCTGTATCTTTGTCGCTGGGGTCATGGTCAATGATCTGGGCTTTGTCGATAAAGCGCTTCTCCGGCGCGATACCTTTTTCATGCGTTAAAAAAGAAAACCAATCGGACGATTTTGTATCGAAATTCCCGGGATCAAAATGCGGGCATCGCTGATACACATGGACAAACGAGAATCCGACGTGTTCATACGCCATTTTCAGCGTGTGAGTCAAATGGTCCGGCAGCCAATCCGCGGTATTAGCGACAAAGGATGCCCCGGCGCCGAGCGCGAACTTCACCGGATAAATAGGATCGAGATAAGTTCCGCGCGGCTGCGTATTTGTTTTGTGTCCGCGGCGTGTTGTCGGCGAGGTTTGGCTCTTTGTCAACGCGTAAATTTCATTGTCGTACATAATGAACGTGCCATTAAAATTCTTTTTAAACCCATGGATCAAATGATTCCCGCCGATACTCAGCGCGTCGCCGTCACCGGAATGGATAAAAAGATTAAGTTCCGGCCGCGCTAAAGCCAGCCCCAGCGCGAGCGGAATGGCCCGGCCGTGGATCGCATGAACGCCGTATGTGTTAACGTAGAATGGAATGCGGCCCGAGCAGCCGATTCCCGAGACATTAACCGTTTCATGGGGAGGTAATTTAGCCTCGACCATAAACCGCTTAAAGCCCATCAGGATCCCGAAGTCGCCGCAGCCGGCGCACCATCGTGGTGTTTCCATGCTCAGATCCTTGACCGTTACCGGATGGTCTAATGGCTGTTTATTTTCGTCACTCACCGATAAGCTCCTTTATTCGTGTCTCGATCTTCATCGGCGAGATCGGACGTCCGGTCGTATCCGCGACGATCGGATTAACATCAACAAGAGTTTTTGTTCTTAAAAACATGGCAAGCGGTGTGCGCTTATATTCATCTCCGTATGCCAATTCAACCGTCACAACTTTTTTAAATTTCTCAAGAACTTCCCTTAGCATTAGCGGCAACGGATAAATAATCTTTAAACATAATCCTCCAACTGAAAACCCCTGTTTCTGGCAAGATAATACCGCTTCTTCAATAGCCCCGCGCGTAGATCCCCATCCGATAACGAGAACGTCACCCGTTCTCTTCTCCCCGATCATTTCGGGTTCTTTTTGAGCGATGCGCACATGATGGACTTTTTGGTTGCGGATGCGATGGGAACGCTGGTTTGCCTTTGCAAAATAATTGACCCTGCCGTGTTCATCGGTATTAAGCCCCGTAATGCGATGCATCCCATCTGACATTCCCGGTACATCCTGCACTTCCCGGACCATTTCAATATCATCCGGGAGACGGTCTATTCTAAAGAGATCGAGCACAAAATCACTAATGTCTTCGCTTTGCCGCATCTCCATCACTTGCGGCTTTTTGAGAATTTTATAACTATTTGCTGTTTGAAAGTCGCTCATGATAAATACCGGCAAGCGCAGTTTCTCGGTTAAATAGCGGGCTAAATGCGGCGCGTAAAAGCAGTCGACAATATCTGTGACGCTAATGATGATCTTGGTATTATCTCCATGGCAGCCGTAAAGCACGGCAAGGAGATCGGATTGTTCTGTTTTTGTCGGCATTCCCGTCGATGGTCCGGCGCGTTGCACATCAATGACAATAACGGGAACCTCAGCGGCAGTGGCGTAACCGATAAATTCCTGCATAAGAGATAGTCCCGGCCCCGAGGTGCTGGTAATGGCTGGTTTGCCGCCATAATAGGAACCGATAGCGGTTCCTATAGCAGAGATCTCATCTTCAGCCTGATGAACGATGCCTCCGTAAGATGAGAACGTTTTCGCTAAAGTATGCAGGATGGATGATGCCGGAGTGATCGGGTATCCACTGATCAGTTGGATCCCGGCATCAATGATCCCCATGCTCAATGCCGAATTTCCGTCGATGAGAATTTTCTCACTGTCATCTTTTAAGGCCCCATCAATTTCAAAGGAAAAATTGAAATGTTCTTTTGTATACGCATAACCATCCTGAAAGATCTCAATGTTCTTGTTGAAAATCTCCTCCTTTAATCTTGCGCCAAAGATCAGTTTTATCTCATGAATAATGCTTTCCTCTGTCATGTTATAAAGGCGGCTGAGCATGCCTAAATAAAACATGTTTTTCCCGCGGCCAACGAGAGACTTGATAATTTCTTTGGACTTGTCGGTGATCTCAAAGGGATAAATTGTAAGGCCTAATTGAACGATATGCCTGCAGACGCGTTCATAAGAGTCTTCATTGAGTTTCTTATCCCCCATATCCAAAAGAATACGACAATGTTCATTATATTCTTCGTCATCGATCCGGCGGTTTAGAACAATCTCGTGGGAGGCAAGAATTATATCCGTGTTGTTGCCAATATTGGTCAGGTTAAATCCAGCAATACGGATAACCGCGCCCGATAGGGCTGCGGGATACCGCGCGGGCGGGCTTATTTCGGCAGGGATGATCGGTTCAATGTAGACATCCCTTCCATTTCGGGCAAAGGCGCGGATCAAGATATCTCCGGCCTTTTGCGCGCCGAAACCGGCATCCATTAACAGTTCAAAGCGCGATACTTTTTTCTTTTCGATGGACATGTTTTGTCGTTAACGTAGGGGCGGGTTTTAAACCCGCCCCCACTGTTTTCTCCAAATAAACTTTATTAGCAAGTCAAAATATATATTTATGTTCCCGGATTGCTACTTCCAAGCTCCGGCCTCAAACTTTTTAAGTCTTTCATAATGATTTCCACGGCCAAATCTTCCTGCCCGGTATTACTCGTAGACGTTTCGGCCGCAATAAGTTCATCGATGGAATATTCTGACGAAATCGTAAAACCACCATCCTTGATCATTTGAAACGTGCGAGTCCGTTGCGATCCTTTTGCGTTTAAATAGCCGTCCAAAAACAGGGAATTCGCCGGGTAAAGAGCCATGACTTCCATACTCCGTAAATACCTCTCACGACCGGCGGCAATACGGATCTCCGCCTTAGGATTTAAAAACCGGTAAAGACATAATACCCGTAGACAGTATTCCGGTGTTAAAGTGGGCTGTTCTTTGATTTGTACCCCCGGAATCGGAATGAAAAAATTCACGGGAATCGATTCAACGCTAAGTTCACGTAACGTATAAGCCATTTCAAGAACATCCTCGATCGTCTCGCCCATGCCTAAAATAACGCCGGAGCAAATCTGAAGCCCGGCCTTTCGTGCCGCTTGCAGAGTGTTAAGACGGTCTTTATACGTATGTGTTGTGCAGATCTTGGAATAATGGCGGGCGGATGTATTAAGATTATGATTCAAACGGTCCAATCCGGCTTGCGCGAGCACTTGGGCTTTATCATGGTCGAGAAGGCCCGCCGAGACACAGACTTCAATGGGGCATTGCGATTTTATATCGCGGATAAGCCTGGCAAGATGCTCGATGCGCTTTTGGGATGGTCCCCTGCCGGCAAAAACCATGCAATAACGATGAGCTCCTCCTTCATGCGCCCTCTTCGCTTCCCGCAAGATTTCCTGATCGGATTTCAGCGGATATTCCTCAATATCGGCCTGTGAGGATTTGGCCTGCGCGCAATAATGGCAATCTTCAGGGCAATAGCCGTTCTGCGCGTTGTTAATGACGTGGATCGTGACACTATTGCCAACAAACTTTTTACGGACCATATAAGCAGAATCCAAAAGCGATATCAGCTCAACATCACTTGATAACAAAATATCCCGTGCTATTTTCTCTGATAATAACTCTTCGACAACGCATTGCTCGGCTATTTTCTTATAAAATTGTCGTTTCATGTTTTTCTTTTTTTAGTTGTGAAG
>JAGLQN010000510.1 GCA_023136835.1 Candidatus Omnitrophota bacterium
ATCAGCACTTCATTTTAAAAATATCCGACAGGGGTGTGGCGTTCTCTTTTTTTGTTAATATCCACTCGATATTCGGTTTGCCGTTATATCCATGCTCCCATACAAACCATGCAAAAGGAATCATTGAACTTTTACCTTCCATTGTATTCTCTCCTTCCCGAACCCACGGCAATCGTTTTGAAAATACATGTACCGTTTTAAGTGGCGTTCTCATAAACAATTCATATCTGCCTGCACTTTCGAGAAACGCTAATTTTAATAACATTGCAACCTTTTTTGTGGTACAATTTAAACTATGTTCTACAAATTTCTGTGCTTGTTTATATGGAGGATTTGTGATTATACAATCCACTTTTTTCATTTCTAAAAAGAAATCAATCCCTCCTTCCCCGTAAATATTATTGTATCTTATATCCGTTGCAATACACCCCTCAAAAAATTTAGCAATATGTCCACTTCCACATGCTGGTTCCCATATCACCCCCTCAAACGATTCAATTTTTAATAATTCGACAACTGCAATATCAGGAGTGGGGTAATTATCCATTGGTTCTCTATTATTCGAAAATCCAGATATTGATTGTGCTCTTTTAAGATCGTCCAATTATCTCACCTCGTATATCTATTTTATATGAATTTGATTTCATGCCATGTCACCGTTATGCATGTGATTTGGAAATATCATCATCTCTGTTAGCACTTCATTTTAAAAATATCAGACAGAGGTGTGGCATTCTTCTTTTTAGTGATTGCTTGCTGGAACTCAATCCTCTTACAGGCAAGCTCGTGAAAGTCCTGTTCCATTTCGAACAGAATATAATCCCTTTCAGATATCTCGGCTGCCACACCTGTTGTTCCACTACCGCCAAATGGATCGAGTACAACATCCCCTTTTCTCGAACCCAATGTAATGAGATAAGTGAAAAGCTTAACAGGCTTAACCGTGGGATGGAAGTTCTTTCTCGGACTCTGGGCACCCCTGTTCCTGGGATTTGTACCTCCAGGGCTTCCCACCTTCCTACTACCGTCCATGTACTGAGCTTCAACATCATCCAGTCCTGCATTCTTCTCGCCGACACTTGCCTTGGGCACCAGTAGGAACGGAAATGTTCCAAGTACTGCCGGGTCCATACTCTTAATCCTTTCTTCCCACCAAGCGTCAAGATCAAAGTATCTCGAAGCAGAACCTTCGTCATCATATCCACCGAAAGGATCTCTATCTCCACCTTCGCTTTCCTTACCTCCATTATAAGTCAATCCAGAATATCTTGCACTCGGAGGGCTCACGATACTTCCACCACCCTTTCTCACCACACCGTCATTAAGAATGTCATCACAGACCAATAAATTCGCCGGAAACCTGCCCGTTTCCGAACTCAGGACATTAGTTGCCATTATATTTCCATCACTCGGCCTTTTACTGCCATAACCACCGCTTGTTATGTCCGTTTGAATTCCAAACCTTGAGGATTCTTTGTCCTTCTCACTCTTGTACGGAATCCTGCAATCATCGAACCACACGCCCCCTTTTCCATTAGCAAGAACCTGATCAACATATGTCTTCTCAGATAGAGGTTTCTGAGCCACCAATACAAGTTCTACTGCAGGCTTAGGATTAAAAGTGTATGCCCCTGAAAATTCTTTGGCTTTTGGTATATCCTCTCCAAATTTTTTCTCAATTGCCTTACTTATATTCAAACTTTTAGGGAAGCCAGAAAAATATGTCCAATAAATGCTACTGAAGTCGGTCTTAAAGCCTGCATCTTCAATATTCACGATCATCCTGCTCAGGACATCTTGTCTCGGAGCACTCATAATAAAGGCAAACGCCCCAGGCTTGAGAACCCTCAGACACTCTCGCCATACTTCTACACTTACTAAAGATTTATCCCAAGTCTTACTCATAAAAGAAATTGCATATGGTGGATCTGTAGTAACCAAATCAACAGAATTATCTTCAAGTTCCTTCAATCCATCAAGGCAATCGTCATTATAACACTTATTCAATTCTAACATTGTATTCTAATAAACACCGTTCTTATTTAATACTTTCTTTTAAACCGTATAGTTTTTATATAATCATGATAATCTAATCACGATGACAATTTTATACAGAAAAGTACCGATTCATGAAAGTGATGAGAAATTAATCATAAATCCAATGGTTAAGCTACACGGTTATAATGTCGGTCATCCACTTGATGACTTCATCCTTCATAACCACGGAATTATATATAAGAAATTTTTCGAAATTCAGCCGGACCTGGGAACAGTTCATTATGTATGCAGTGATTCACGCATTTTTGCTAACGCCATTGTAGGGCCAAAGCAATGTGAACTCAGCGACTGTCATATCATGAACGCTCTGAATCTAATTCGTAACTATGCAATTGAAGCCGATGCCCTAAATGATATCGCTGTCGATATTCATTCATTCACTTCAATACCTGGTGGAGAGGACATAATAAATCTTCTTAAAAAAGTGTTCCCCAGAGACACGATTACAGTTTATACAGGTACAAAACATTTCCTTGGGCTGTGCAAATAAAAGATTACTTATTATATCAAATTGTTATGTTCTATAAACCGTACAAAAGAGAATGATCACATGATTGGCACACCTGAAAAGCACACACCTCCAGCCAGAACAAGAATGTTCAGGTTTTTCATAATTTTATCTTTATCCATTCTAATGCTGAGTTTTTTCACAGGTACTGTAAGCGCTCTTATATACACTGAACAATGGAATCTGACCATTTCAGATTATCCTTACAGCATGAAAATGAGCAGTGATGGAAATTACATTGCGGTTCAAAACGGAACAGAAGGTGTCTGGTGGAGCCGAAATGAAGGATACACTTCTTTATATGATCGCAACGGAGAAAAGAAATGGACTGTGCCTTATGCAATGGGTGACACCAGAGGGAATTCATTTGATATAAATTCAGATGGTAGTAGAATTTTGATTGTTCAATATGAAGAAAATTATGAATTGACAACACGTTTACTCAGAAACGATGGAAGTGAACTTTGGAACGTTGATTGGACGGATCATGAAGGTCATACTTATGCAACTATAGCAGAAGATGCCAGCCCAGGCGGCGACTCATATTACGGTACTGCGAGAGATGATATTGGGGTCATATTTTACAACGATGATGGGGATATAGTGTCAAGTTATCTGCCTACAACTTCAAGTGAATATTTATACTACCGGCTGGATGGAGGTGTAGAGTCTGACGGCACGGTGTTTATAATAACTGATGGTTGCTGGGGATGGCACGGTCTGTCAAAAACAGAAATAGTCGTTGAAGGTGGTGGATTTAATAACATTTGGAA
>JAGLQN010000511.1 GCA_023136835.1 Candidatus Omnitrophota bacterium
CGCCAGGGCGCTGTATAAGCAATTGCGTGTATTCTTTCTCGCGAGCTTTTCTAAGACGTCTTTCAATTCATCAGGTGACGATGCTTCCAGCGTGATCAGGTTTTTTTCCATTTTATTTCAGTTCCCGGTTAATCAAGGCCTTTATAGTGCGCTGCAGCGCGTGATGAACCTTTAAATTATAAGCGCGATTCGTCGTAATTTCAATGATTGTTGTCGCACGGCTCTTTAAGGCGACATTATAGGTTTTCAAGAATTCTTCACTGGTTTCCGGCCTGGCATAGTTCAGATCAAAAAGGTCAGCGGCAGCGCTGAACGTCAGGCCATGCGGCGTCCCGAAGTATTTTTCAAAGTTTTCCTGGAATTGGCTTACCGGAAGGAACGAAAAAATACCCCCGCCGTTATTGTTGAAGACAATAATGACCATGGGCTGCTTTAGGTCCGGCAGCATCGCCAGTGAGTTGAGATCATGAAGAAATGCCAGATCGCCGATGACAAGCGTGCAGCGCTTCATTAGCCCGTTCGAAAATCCTATCGCGGTGGCAATGGTTCCATCAATACCGCTGGCTCCCCTGTTTGATCCAAAAATGATCCTGTTCTTATCCGGTGCGCTGTACATATCAATTTCACGGATAGGCATGCTGCTCGCGATAAAAAGCCCGTCATTCGCTGGAATAGACTCGGTAATAAGCCGGGCCGTCTGCGGCTCACTGAGACTCCGCTTGCTTTTAAGAAAAACAACGATTTGGTGATGTACTTGCCTGTTTAGCTTTTGAAGGCATAATAACAATCGGTTATGGCGTCTTTGCGGTATTTTTCTTTTCATTGAACGGCAAAAAGAAGCTACATCGCATTGGACGCGTGTTGTCACTTTATGCAAAGGGTCATTGCGTAAAGGATGATTAAGCACCATGATATATTGCTTCGGCAAGACCAATTGAACATATTCGTAGAATCGTTTGGAAGTCATCCGTCCGCCTAAATGCAGGATTCCATCCGGTTGGAAGTTCTTTTTAAATTTATCCGATAATAAGATCTGGTCAAAATAATGAATGACATTCTTGTGGGCGTTTCCTAACCGTAACCCCGATGAGATATCGGCAAATACGGGCCATTGGAGTTTTTCCGCCAGTTTCATAACGTGCCGCTGTTGTGCAAGACTTTTTAGTTTTCCGACAACAATAATTCCAGACTTTATCTTCCTGATCTTTAATATGATGTGATCAATATCGGATTGCCCAAGCACGGGTTTTGGCGTGACATATTTAGTATAGGCCGCGGAGCCCTTCTCCCATTTCCGCACAGTTTTAAGGTACGGCATCCATTTTGATCGTGTTTTAACAGGTGCTAAAGGTTCGCGATACATGCAGTTGATATGGACGGGGCCGCCGGGATTCCCGGTCGCGCGCGATACAGCCTGATCGATGGTTGTTAACACAAATTCCGCCGGGATTTCAGTTGTCGGGCAGGGTAAGTCAAAATGCCATCGTGCGTAATCGCCGTACATCTTTATTTGATCAATTGTTTGATGAGCGCCGGTGAATCTTAATTCGGGTGGACGGTCCGCCGTGAGTATGATAAGGGGAAGTTTTTTCTTTGAGGATTCAATAATGGCCGGAAATAGATTGGCGGCAGCTGTTCCCGATGTTGTGATCACCGCGCATGGGCGGCCTGTGGCTGAGGCAAACCCAAGAGCGCGAAAAGCGTTGCCGCGCTCATCAAAATGGATGAAACTCTTTACTTTCGGGTTTCGCGCCACCGCGAGAGTTAAGGGCGTCGATCGTGATCCTGGTGCAATACAAAAGGTGTCGACTCCATTGCGCAGAAGTTCCTCGACCATAAGATCGGCCCAGAGGTGGTTGAGGTTGGGGGATTTATGTATTGAATACATTGATAAAATTGCTGATCTTATTTTCGATCTCATTCCATTCATCATCCGATGTCGAGCCGCGGACGATTCCAGCCCCGGCATACAGGGAAAGCTGATTTCTCTTGATCAATCCCGAACGGATGGCGACAGCAAACTCAGCCTGTTCATGCCCGATATAGCCGATTGGCCCGGCATACCAACCCCGGCCGAAAGGTTCGGTTTCCCTGATGGCCGTCACTGCCGTTTCCGTCGGAGTTCCGCCAACAGCCGGCGTGGGATGTAACGCTTGAAGAATTTCATGATCGGAAACGTCATTGTTTAATTTGCCTTCAAAAAAGGTCCGCAAGTGCTGACTTCCCTTTAATTTCTGCAGGGTAAAAGTTTCATCCGCCCTGACTTGACGGCAAAAACGTTTCATCTCGGCGCGTATTGTATCGACGACATATTTGTGTTCATGGGCATCCTTCGCGGAATTGAGCAGTTGCGACTCTAGCTCCTTATCGAGACCATCTTCCGTCGCGCGCGGACGCGTACCGGCAATAGCTTCGCTGAATATCTCTTGCCGTTCCCTTTTATACAATCTCTCCGGAGAGGCTCCCAAAAAGGCCGTGTCAGAAGAAGGCTGAAAACAAAAATGAAAACAATCCGGCGTCCTGTCTTTGAGATGCTTCATTAAAGCGGATGACCGCGGTGGCACATTAAAATCAAATATCGACCGGCGCGCCAAGACAACCTTTTCATAATTCTTATTGCCGATGTCTTGACGAATACCGGCAAACTGGGCGTTCCATTGTTCCCGGTCCGGGAAATCGCTACGCGCGATCACACGGGGTGCCTTTCTATATGTTGTTTCCGTCGAGAAATTGAATTGGTTAAGTTGTGTTACCGCGTTCTCAATATTCTTGCTATTGATCGTGTCAGTGGCGATGTTAAAGGCAAATGTTGTTTGATTTTTGGAATTAAATATTTCAAACTGCGGGATAATGAACTGATACATGCCGAAATCTTTCCACTCGCTATCCTGGCATGAGGGATCAAAGCTCATTCCGCCATAATACCTCAAGCGTGGATGATCAGCCGATAGCCGGCTGTTGATATAATCAAATACCCTTTTATAATTGAGAGTTCCTTCTCCTTTGAGGCGATCCGCGACACCGACCCCGCCGATCTCAAAGGCCTCATTTCGGTCAGACCAGTAGATTTTTGTATTGATCTTTTGGTTATGCAGCCAGTAAAGGATATTGATCGGCTCAATGGATAATTCACAGCGGAAAATTCTTATAACAGAGTCTATTGATGAAACTTGCGCCGGTATCTGTCGAATACACGCGGCCATGGCCTCTTTCGCTTGTGTTAATGGGTAAATCATATCTTGGTGGAATAATGTTGTCATGACAATAAAACACAAGACACAAGACACAAGACACAAGTAAATTGCGCGCCATGCGCGATTGTGCTTTGTGCCCTCATAATTTATCTCCTTGGTAAATACTTGCTGTCCCAAATAGCAACGGATGGGTAACTATATTCTCAAATCCGGTTTTTGTCATTAAAGCACAGAAATCATCGCCATAAGGAAAGTTCTCAATAGTTTGATTAAGATAACGATAGGCCTTGAATTGTCCGGTGAACACACCACCGATAAACGGAACAATGTGTCGTAAATACAAAAGATGAATTAGTCGGGTTATCTTATCTTGTGGAAGTGAAAATTCCAAAATAAGAGCTCTCCCTCCTATATTAAGCACTCTGTACATTTCGCGCAAAACACGCGACGGATCTTCTGTATTGCGTATACCAAAAACAATTGTGACAGTATCGAAAGTATTATTATTAAAAGAGACCTGGTTGACATCTCCATGGCTCAGGGTGACATAGCGGTCAATACTTTGCTTGGCGAGCTTTTTACGGCCGATCGCCATCATTTTATCAGACAGATCGATCCCGCACCCAGATTGGATGCTTGGATCATGTTTGAACAAACTCAGCAGCATATCGGCTGTTCCAGTTGCCAAATCCAATACTTTTTGACCACTTTTTGAATCTATATGCTTTGCAAGCTGTCGGCGCCAGCGAATATCAAGCCCAAAGGAAAGCAAATGATTGAGGAAATCATACTTATGAGCAATATCGTCAAACATTTGCCATGAGCGGGATTTGGGTAAAATGGCAGTATTTTTTTGAGGATCCATGAGCACAGCTATTACTATGAATACTATTTATTAACAATAGCCATGTTATCATATTTGGCGGGTAAAAGCCAAGAAAAT
>JAGLQN010000512.1 GCA_023136835.1 Candidatus Omnitrophota bacterium
ACAATTCCAGCCTTATTTCAGGTCAGCTCCATCGGGGCGATTCCAGGTCAACTTTCAAAAATTATATTGATTCTTGACTTTAATGCGAAGGGTTCGATTTCCCCACCATGAGACCTTATTGATGCCCATATTTCTTCTTTTTTCCATTACTAAAGCCATATTATTAATAATTCCCAATTCATCGCCGTCGAGAAATGTTATTTCCAGGTTTCCATCATCATCGATTCTCAGTTGGCAATTCTGGTTGCTAAATATGCAGGTTCGGATTGTTGACAATACACATCGCCATTCTTGAGGCCCTTTCCATTTTTGTTCCCCCAAAACACTGAGGAAGTAATCGATTGCCGGTCTGGCCAACATCACACAATAGTAATGAGCTTCGATTTTTTCAGGCGAAGTTCCCGTTGGTTTGTCTAAAAAATAATTCTCGACCAGGTCTTTGAGACCGCTTTCTACGGGCCAGCGTATGTGGTAAAGATTCAATATTTTTGTTGGGCTGTAATCGACGTGAGTACTGCCGAAACATCTAACCTGGTTGGTTTCTGTGTTTTGCTTGACTACAAAACGGAACGGTTTGCCCGTTTCGGGCAGTATGAAATCCTGGCCGGCAATCCGGTACTTATCGGCATAGCTCTGCCACTGCTGTTTCCTGATGGTTTCTTCTTTCCATCTTTTTATTTTGGGGTTTTGTTTTAAACACATGGTAATATCACTGTGTGAGCGGATGGTTAGATACAGCAATTGTTTCTCTCCCGTATATTCCGAGTCGGCATATATTTCGGCAACCGCATCAGGATCGATGATTTTAAAAAGGTTTTCCTCACAAAATTTATAAAGAGCGGAAGGGGCCCTGGAACTCCCTTCACAGTAAGCAATGTTTATGATCGAATTAGTGATACTGTCCCAAATAATTTGAGGCCGATGGGCATAGACCATATTTTGATTTTTATCCGGGGATTTAGAGATTGACTTGTCCGCGGGAAAACGACTGTGGCTGGGCGAACAATGATAATCAACCGCGATCTCTTTACCATCGATAATACCCAATTCTCGCGCCCTACGTGAAGCGTCGTTTCTTAATTTTTGCAGATGAAAAAAACGGAATTGGTCAAGGGAATCGTAATAGCGGCTCTTTTTAGGATTCATCGACAAGCCCGCCCCGATAGCTGCGGAATGGTCCGAATTCAGCCTGAAATCGTTAATGGTGGGAAATCCTGCGATAATACGCAGTGTGTTGACAATAATGTTATTGGTCATTTTTGTGCTGCGGTAGGTGACAGGACCGTAAGTGTGAAGAGCTTGAACAACCCCCAACCGGTCTAAAAAAGGTGCGATAATAATGGCTCCGGGATTACTGATAGAAACACTTTTGTAGGAGAGGGATTTAAGCAAATCCAGGAAAAGACGGTCCACCTTTAAATTAGCGTCTTGAATCAAACTGGGGAAAAGGGACTTAGCAGATTTTTTGCCGACACACACCTGCTTGATCTTTTCTTTTTTTGGAATAGGTTGGGAGATGACCCCTCGAAGCACAACCTGCTTTTTAAATCGAGCCAGTCCCCACCTGTTGAAAATTTTCCGGACATTGGACCGGGAGCATTTTAAGTCGAGCTTTTTAATCATTTTGGCGGTAGAAAGCTTCGGGTTCATTAATCTCTGCTCAATAATCATCAGTTCGAGTTCGGGAGAGATCTTTTCTCCCTGTTTAGTGTTCTGCA
>JAGLQN010000513.1 GCA_023136835.1 Candidatus Omnitrophota bacterium
TAAACATTTACCTATAGGTTCGGGTTCTGATTCATCTCGTTCAAAATATTCAATGATACATCCGAACTGAGATTCCGTAGGATCGATTATAACGCCATCAGAGGTCTCTAACCACCAATGAGTAGGTCTTCTATTAGAAAGTGGAATTAATACGGTTCCTCGCTTTCTAATGAGCTCTGGGAACGCTTTCTGCATTTCAACTGTAGCAGATGTACATTTGTTTTTGAGGGTAATCACACGTTCTTGATATGCAATTATCCACACTTCATATTTGCTGTTTTTACAATCGTTGTTCATCCGACCAGCTTTAGTACTCTTTCACATTCTTCTATTGCTTGGAGCTTTTTGAGATAAATTACAGATAACGGTTTATCGCTGTGCTGAATCAATCTTTCCTTTGTAAGTGGCTCACCAAGGTGTTTCTTCCACACATCACCCAATCTATCAAGATCAATGTTGAGTCTGATGACTTCTTCATCAAGCAAGTTCCTTATGAAATTGAAATCGCCGGGATGTTGTGATTCAATAAGTTCCTTGATTAAGGTGCATTTGCAGGTGTGGCAAAGATTTAAGACAATCTTGGTTCCGTAAAGCTCATTACTACGCTTATCTGGAAGGTCGCCTACTATTTCGCACCCACACCCATTACATAATAATTTAGCTTTTTTCGGTGTTGGCATTCAATTCACCTTGATTGCTTCAAGTGTTCTTTCACACTCTTTTATAGAGGCAAGGTTGTGTAGATATCCCATTGAGAGTATGCTGGTCTTTTCTTCTGTCACTCTTTCTATTGTTACTGGTGCTCCGTAGATTTTTTCCCACGATTCACCAATGGATTTGAGATCGGCTTTGAGTATAACAAGCTCTCGTTCAAGTACAAGCCTAACGTGCTCAAATTCGAAAGGTTTGGGCGATATGGCGAGTTTATCTATCAAAGTAGTCCTGCATGTAGGACAGAGCGTTAAGTACGTAATCTGAGCATCTATGGGGTTTTCAGCATCAATTTTAGTGAATCTGCCTACAGCGTTTCCACATCCACTACAAGTGCTGGTATTACTTATGTTATTAAATTCCTTTGTCTTTATCATTCTGTATACACCTCACATTTATTCTTGATTTC
>JAGLQN010000514.1 GCA_023136835.1 Candidatus Omnitrophota bacterium
CTTCACTACTAACCTGTTGGCTAAACTTTAGTTAGATGGGACTTGAGCTATTACGACTATCACCAACTGGATAAAATTAACCAATTTCATGGGATTTCTCCCAATTCCAAGGTCTCGGATTTATCTTGGCACGAGGGTTGCGTCGTTTGCCAAACATAGTGAACAAAAAGGTAAATCTCCTTGGCTCAAAAAACAAATCCCCCCGATAAGTTGTCGGGGGGATTTTTCAACATCTGAGACTAAATCTGATTTCACCTTTGTTCTTACTTTGCTATCTTCTTCCTCCTGAAGCCGACAAGACCGATCAGACCAGAGCCGAGAAGAAGCACACTTGGCGGTATGGGCACGGTAGTAAAAGTTTCGCTTCCTCCATCCTCGTAGGCCTGCGAATGAAGAGCGATTTTCAGATCACCACTTCTAATATCTCCTAAGACAGTATCGATAGTTTGGCCACTTTGTAGAATAAAAATAATATCAAGCCATTCGCTATATGCGTCCACGCCGTTCTCGGGCGGTGGCGACTCTGAATCTGCGGCGTAAAATTGCATCGTGGGTTCAAAACCATCTGCGCCAGGCGGATGTCCTGGGGTGGCACCCATTTCAAAGTCGACACCCACCGACTCATCTATAATTACTCCGGTAGTTTCAAATTGAGTGCCGTCAGCGAAGTACACGTCGGTGATCGAGCAGGGTTCCCCGACTTCATTTTCGAACCTAAACTTGACCTGATTAGTGCCGTAGGCCGTAACGTCCACAGTGAACTGATCTTCTCCAATGGCAGTGTCGCCTGTAGGCGGAATAGAGACACCGAAGAATTTAAACGTATCAGCTCCAGCAGGCGCTGCCGCAAGTACAAACATCAGAACAGACAGAAGTGCAACTCTTAAAAATAGATATTTACTTTTCTTAAGCATTTGCATATTGTGACCCTCCTTTTCAGAAAATATTTACTTCCTCATCCTTTTGCTTTTGCCAAAGCCTATCAGCCCTACGATCCCGGAGCCGAGGAGTAATGCGCTGGCTGGGATGGGGACTGGCTGAATGTCATGGGTTAAGACTTCGATATTAATATCGTTATGAGACAAAATATAACTGTCACCCGTTCCAACCTGTAAATCATATTCAAAGTACGAACTCCCCTCACCATCTTTGAAAAAGAACCCAAATTCCAAGCTACTGCCAAGGTAAAGGGTTTGTGCATTCTCCGCCCGACCAGCATACCAAGTGCCGTTAACTGGCGTGAAAAACACATCTTGAAATATATCCGAGCCAAAGACCTCCATACTGGCACTTTCGTTTCCCCAATCATACATGAAAAAAGAATCTGGATTTGCTCTGAGTGGGTTCTTGAATTCTACAAAAAAAGCGTCTTCTGAATCATTAGCTATCCATGCCCCATCATATATATCCGCGTTTGAAACTGAAGGTTGCGCCATTATTAAAAGTGCCGCCACTAACATCATTCCTAATAATATTCTCTTGCCTTTCATTAGGTGTTACCTCCCTTTTTCGTAAGTCTTACAAGTTTTGATCCCGTTTTGTTTCCCCAAAACCTGACTGAACTCATTTTGATTGATAAGCTTGCATAACTTGTATTAAAATTATGTTTTCCTGTGCCATTATCACCCCCCCATCAAGGAATAGGTTGTTTTGAGGTTGTTTCAAGTTCATGTTCATGTAAGTCTACAATTATTCACACAGACGGTCAATACGGTCATGGTACTATTTTTTGCCTTATTTTTAGGGTATGGATTCTAATAAAAAGGTATGAGGCGAGGATTGGAGGCTAATGCCTTGGCTAATACTTTAGCATTAGAGACCGGTT
>JAGLQN010000515.1 GCA_023136835.1 Candidatus Omnitrophota bacterium
TTTTCTCAACAAAATAGGACTGCTCAAGCTCGAAATCACGTACTGTCATTAGTTTGCCATAGAAATAATTATTTCTCTCAAAAGCATTCAATCCTTTAGCATTCAATTCAAACCCTCCATTTCCTCTTATTTGATTCTAACAGTTGCCGTATCATAAGCGGATTCATCCTCTTTACTAACCGCTTTTATAACAACGGATTCCGGAATTGCGTCTCCTGTCGGTTTTGTGTATATTCCGTTGTTGTCTATAGTCCCGGCACTGACACCTGCACCCTGTGAGATTACAGACCATTCAACGTTTTTGTTTGTAGCATTCTTAACAGACGCAAAAAATTCGCATTTAATTGCTTCAGCACCAATATCCAGATTATAGGCTAGAAGATGCAAAACCTGACTCTGTACAGTACGCAGATCTCGGTAAGAAGGAACGATCCTGACATCTGTTTTTTGCAGGGCACAGATACTTGACACTAACAAGTCGAACAGCAACCTGGTCGAAACTGCAATTTTTCGAGTATACAGATCGATCATGCTGTTGGTAATCGCGGTATCTGTTGGTTTTACAGTGACAGAAGCGATCGGTACGCAGTGCGGTTCTGTGCAGGACGGCAGCGGCTCTAAGGTCAGGTCTATCATTTTGCGCTGCAGTGTTTCCTCGCATGAGCGTTGAAGAGTCAGGTACTGAGTCATTAATTCACCAACGATGCCCACATTTCCTATAGTATAGGCCTGCTGCATTGTGGCGTATAGATTGCTCGCAGCCTGAATAGTCTCGCTCAAGACAGTATCGGTCTTCATTTCAAGAAGTGGAAAGAACGAGGTGGTTGCCAGCAGTTGCAAACACGGGACCAGTTCAAGGAACCTCTTCTTTTCATACACTTTAAGACTGTATCCATCCTTTATCCGCGAATTTTCATACCGCGCCCCGCCGCAGAAATCGCCTGGACTGGTTCCGGGAACCGGGCAGCCTTCTTCTTCTTTATATTTGATACAGATCACGAACTCCCTGTCCTTTGTCGTAGAACTGACCGATCCTACGATTTCTTCAAGGTTTAACACCTGATCTGACCTAACATGCATCTCATTGCCGCCGCAGTCAACTGCGGCACCTTTTTCAACGATCACCTGCCATCCGGCAGGATTAGCTGCCCTGACGCGCAGACCCCGGATAACCCCGTCACCGTGAAGGTATACATTATGCTGCTTATGGCGTTTCCTGAAATATTCTGTTTGCAGGTCAAAATCATCTGCCGTCAGGAGCTGTCCGTTAAAAAACCTTACGCGGTCAAAGTCTTCGCATTTTGCCTCCTC
>JAGLQN010000516.1 GCA_023136835.1 Candidatus Omnitrophota bacterium
ATATCCAAAGTCCTTTTAGGACAGAGACAGCATCTTCGTAAGGTTTGATACTGTTATCGACATTGAAGCAAACGCATCCAACAGCTTTATTACAGTATTCACATATTGGGCGGACGTTATAATCAATGTATGGGGGAAACTCTCCATCATATGTCACGATTTTTAGAATCGTGCCATTAGGCGTGCGGATTTTAGTTTTTGTTGTCGTTTCGAATCTTCCGGTTTCAGTCATAGGTGTGGCTCCTTTAAAAATGGAAGGGGGTATCCCTTCACTTCTCATCCTCTTCATCGAGTGGTACGATGCACCTTGTTATACTTCCGCTCATCTTCATGTGGCATTTTCTACCATCTTCGATGAAGTCGAACTCGACCTCTACGTTTTTCTTGTTCTCTATCAGGTTTTGTACATCAGAAAACTCTTCGCTCTTGCCGCTATCGGTATAAACACGTACTAATACACATTGCTTTGCGATTATGTCCGACCAGCCTGATACTTCTTCAACGAATTTTTCCTTGATAAGTGGAGAAGTGGAAATATTTATATGGGTTATTTTACCATTCCATTCGGAATCAAATTCATACTCAGGGAATCTGTCACCAATTTCTTTGAAGTTCGTGATGTTGTGGTATGTTCTGCCATTTTCGAATACAAGGGTAGAAAATTCTGGATTCTCTTGCCTTTTCTGATGCTCTTCTACTATCTGTGCTACTGTTTTTGTATCTGTCATATTATTCATCTCGTCTAATCTAATCTAATATGTGTGGTTAAGTTATCAGAACATTTATTAGTAACCATTCCGTTCGCAAGTGTTTCCACACTTACAGGCATTAACCCTAATGCCTCTATCCCGTCTGCAAATGCTTTCGGGAGTGCTTGATATTACTTATGTAGTTACGATAAATCGCCTTTAGTAATAATCAATTACAAATGGAGTTTAAAATATAAATACTTTTTGGTTAAAAAAGATATACGGTCTCAAAGAAATCTACAATTTAATTGGTGCCTTTCTACCTGGATTGTCATCACCACCACCTTTCTTTAATGTATACAAGAAGAGTAATGAGAATAATGTTCCCAGACCTAATATCGTGTTGTCCACATCGCTCTCCTCATCGAATTTCTCGGCCATATCCCATGATAAAGCTGTGACAAATATTAATAAAAATACAATCAACAAGAACATCTTATTTTTCATATAGTAACCTCTTAAATGTGCTGGGTTTCAGGGTAAAACTCATGTTGCACATTGATACGTTTCCTAATCAACAATAATTTAAGTTGATTTTAATATTACTTAAGTTTTACTTAAAAATGCAGTCCCCTCAATGTGAAACTCATTATAGAGGGGCTGAATCGAAATTGATAACGGCTTAAGATATTACTGTTCTTTGTAGTATGTATATGCGAGAAGTAATGTACAAATCAATATTATCCATATCAAGTTCTGATCCGAGACATCTTCCGTG
>JAGLQN010000517.1 GCA_023136835.1 Candidatus Omnitrophota bacterium
CTGGGTTGGTTCCAGGAAGGACATGTTATACATCCAGTATATCCTTTCAGGATGCCTTCGGCTTGTGCGCGATAAATATCTTTGGTTCCACGTTCCGTAGGGTCACCACCACTACCACCCATCATCCATATTATGTGATTTTGATTCTTATACCTGTTACCTAAGAATTCACCATATGACCGGGCTGTTGCTGCATCCATCGGAGTAATATTACAGTTATATCTATTGTTGACATATGTATTACTCCATTGAGGAACTAGACACAAATAGATATCATTAGCTTCGCACTCCCTTACCAGATAATCAAGGTGATCCCAGAAATCATTGGGGTAATTAGGACTTCCCCCAGATACTATTCTTGGATTGGTGAAATCGGGAACGTCACCACCATTGAATGGCTGATGACCATAAGCATTTGGTGGGTTGAGTGTTGTGCAGCTTCGTCCCATAATTATTGCAGAAAGAATTACATTATATTTATGTTCAGATTTCTTTATCTGGGATATAAAGTAATCCACATCATTTCGATCTGCCATTTCGGGCATTTTCCAGGGGACTATACCCATCCACATAAACGGTTCTCCACTTATAGTTTCAAGATAATGTCCGTTTGGTGAAACTTTCAACTTGTCCATAAAATTACCTATTGTAAAATCATCATTGCTATAGTCTGCATCATTAGACCATGCATTGAAACCAAAATCAGCAACATTAGCATGATAGATATTAGCATCGGCCCCGGTTCCGGCGATTAAACCTGTTCCATATGCTTCGCCTATACCTGCATCTCCAATCAGATTTCTTTTATATGAGATGTTTGAACAATTTTCAAGAGTACGGATGCCATACCTATAAGGTTGTATTATTATATTATCGTATAATTCAACATCTGATGTTGTTCCAGCCTTGGCATGTACAACTATCCCATGACCCCAGCTTTCATCGTTACCTGATCCACAACCACAGATTGTATTGTTATGAATTAAATGGTTATTTCCATCAATTTTTAACCCAGAGCCAACAGTTTTTTCAATCCAATTGTTATATATATCAATATAGATTCCAGTCCGGGTATACTGCACGCCTATGCCGTGGAAAGCATGTGCTGGTAAATCCCCTGGTATGAGACCCGTTTTTCTAATCACATTATTATAAATGTAATTATTTGGCTCATTTACACCTTTATATGTAATCCCATAAGATCCTATATTTTCAAGCAGATTATCATGTATGGAAAATGTGCCGACATAAGGGATGTTATATTTACCTGGATCATTCTGACCAATATGAATTCCCGAATATCTCATATCATGAATATAATTATGATGTATTTCAAAAGT
>JAGLQN010000518.1 GCA_023136835.1 Candidatus Omnitrophota bacterium
AGGCCTGAGGAGTCAACATCATTTTCCTTCTTGTAAAAATCCCTTTAGGGACTGTCCCCTGCTTCTGCTTCCCCCTGCTTCCATGATAGGGTCCGGAAGTGTAGGAGGAAGGAAAAATCGAAAGACAATATTCCGGTCAATGTCCAGTCTGAATATTCTGCTTCCGTGATCCAATAGTAAGGCATAGTGAGCTAGTGGTTACAAGAGGCCCAAATAGTGTTGTCAATATGAGGCTGTCCCTTAGTTCCTAGTTCTCTATTTCCGTGAAGAATTACACTGCCGGTAGGCAGGGATGAAGCCTTTCCGAGGACACAGCCATCCTTCACACCCCATTGCTGAACAATTGGGTGTTCAGGATGACGAGTGTAACAGGGGACAGTCCCCTGTTCAATTATTAGAAATGTCCATTTTGGACATTAGAATGGACGTTAAATGACAGATTGGACATTATTGTGATTAGGACAATTTTTTAGCAAATAATCCCAATATTCGGTATTTTTAAGCCAGATTCTGGCCAAATATGTGTCAATTTTCCGGCAGGAGAGATGAGGGCCCTTTTTTGACAGGTTTGTGTCATATCCCGTACAAGAATATCCTGTTTTTAAGGATATGGAAGATGAAAGATTACAGGCATTAATGCAGAATCATGAAATTTTTCACACTCTAGGAAAGTATAAAACGCGAAGAGTGCTAGAAAATCGTTTAAAAGTCATCGCATAAGCGATTTTCTTGGGTTAATAAATTCGGCAATCTTTTTATTCTTTTTCCCAGATCCTCTTTGGTCCGGTTTTTTTGATTTTGACAAAGGCGAAAATTCAGAAAAAATTGAAAACGCTATTAATTTATGTGTATTTTAGCTGATTTTTATGTATAATAGTGGCAATTACGACGAGCTTTCCAGGAAAAATTTTTAGCAAAAAAACGAAGGAAGTTTGAGTTGTAAAATAGAAAACGCTTTCAATTTCCGTGCTGTTTCAGCGCCTATTTGTCGTCGACGGAATTAATGACAGAATTGAAGAAAAAATTTATAAATAATTTTAAAAGAGACGTAAGTAATTGCTAAACAAGGAGTTACAAAAACGAAAAAGCGAAAAGTTCTCTTGCTCTCCTCGTACAATGTGGTATACTTTTTACGTCATTAAGTATTTGAATAATTAACCGTTTGAGGGCGAGACCATGAGAATCGCAACCGAATATAAAGTTAATTCAAAAAGCACATCGAGGCTGCCTAAATCAAAGGCGGCCTTTTTTAATGCTCAAGGCAACACATTTTCTTATTTAATCCAGGACGACGTCAAAAACTAACAATGATCGCAAGCGTACAAAAATTTGTGAACAATATTCCTATAAATGTTTCATTCTTTAGAAATATTAATAAGGGATATGAATTCTTTGGACGTGTTTTTAGTGTCGTTGGATTTGAGCATTCTAACCCGCGTTTTCTCGCGGGAATTTTGTCGGGACAAAGAGGCCGGTTGGCCTATTGCCGGCAAGAGGCAAAATGCCGATTGCCACTGTTACCGTTAGAAATAAATAACCAAGGGGCATGGATCAATGAGCGATAAACCGGACAATTACGATTTACCAAGCTCGTGGATGATTCCATTTGAGCCTCCTTCCCGGGAAGGCGCGAAAACCTTCAACGGGGCAGAGGATATCTCCGCGTCCGATATCGTAAAGTTCAACAATATCAAAGGCCCCAGCGACCCTGACGGAGTACAGAAAGACGAAGATGCTCCCGCGCCTTTCAAGAGCCGTTTCAGCCAGTGGATCCGTACGGTCGCCTTGGTCATCGTCTTAGTTTTTCTTCCGGAGCAAATCAGCTGGGCCTTCAATTACAACCCGCGGACCTTGTGGGGCCAGAAGGACCGGCAGATTGTTTCCGTCAGCCCGGACGCGACATCCGAAGAACTCACCTCCGCCCGCATCGCGGCGAGCGTCAATCATCTTTTAAATCAAGTTGCCTACAAAGAAAATACCCGCGTCCAGCTGCAGCTGACGAACGGCGCGATCTCAAATCCCGAGCTCAACCAGAGTAGCCTGTTCATTGACTCCGCGTCAGTCTTTACCAAAAACCGCATCCGCCGGATCACCGAGTGGCTGCAGAACCCGGACATCCACCCGCTCAACTGCGGGGTCTATGCCCTTAAAGATATCCTAGCGAGCTATGATGTCGATACGTCGCTCGAGGAGCTCTCGGTTTCTTCTCTAATGGTGGACCTCATGAAAGACATCGTCAAGCCGGGAGAGGCCAAGCTCAAGACATCGCTGTTTGCCATCAACAAAATCGTAGAGGCTTACGGCCTTGGGCTTAGGCCCGCCAAACTCGCCCCATCGGATATTTTGAAACTTCAGCCGCCTTTCATCGCCAGTTTCGAAACCGAGCATTTTGTGACCGTCAATTCCGTTGACGACGCCCAAGTCTATTATTCTGATATCGGGCAAGCCCGGGTTTCTTCCATATTTGAATTTACCGCTCAACTGACAGGTTTTGTTCTAGCGCCCGAGCTCGAGAATCAAGAGAGTGTTGTCTTTGAGTATGTGCCTGACTCGATGACCCCGTTCATTTGGGGGAACAAGTGGGTTGATCAGTCTGACAATTTGCCCGGTTTGATAAGTACGGAAGAGCTTGTTATCGGCGCGGCCATACAGATTGCGGCAGCCTTAATCGGGGCGTCTAGTTTGACGTCTGCAACTGTTTCCTTTGGCGCTGCTTTTGGATTTGCCATGGGAGTCAGCTCTTTTGCCGGGACCATGGGCCAGGTTGCCGTGATGAAATGGGGATGGAGTGAAGACCAGGCAATGATATTGTCTGTGGCTATTTCGGTCGGGGCAACTATGGGGGCAGGTGCTTTTTCGGGTGCGGATGCAGCCGCGAAAGCCGGAGAAGACGCTGTGACGGCGCTGGGGGAAGGCGCTTCTAAGGAATTTGTGAAGAGTACTTATGAAGCTGCCTTTAAGGAAGCTATGAATAGAACTGCAATGGAAGTTTTTACAGCCACTCTTGGTGGTGTTGCTAAGGGCGTCGTCATAGGCACGGCAATGGGATATGTCCAAATAGAGATAGCTAAAATCCTCGATGATGCGCTTAGCGAAAATATGAACCCTGTCATCAGGGATGGGATTATCAGCATTCTTTCTTCTGTCGGTTCGAGCTTAGCGGTAACTACAATAGCCGG
>JAGLQN010000519.1 GCA_023136835.1 Candidatus Omnitrophota bacterium
GGATCGGTCACAACAGACTTTACGGAGCCTGTAATTACGACGATCACGTCGGACGCGACGGCGTCCGGGGTCTTAAAGGTTGACGACACGATTCTCTTCACGTTAACGCCGGCGTCGACAGAACCCAACGCGACCGTATCGGGGACATATAACAGTGTGGGATTGAGCTGGAGCACGGCGGACGCGGGGGTGACCTATACGGCGACGTATACGGTCGCTGAAGGGGATAACGACCAAGACCCGGCGTTACAGATTACGGGTGTTACGATCGAGGACGAAGCCGGAAACCTCAGCGCGGCGGCGGACGGGTCGGACGTGATTAAGACGATTGACGCGAACTCGCCGAAACTTCTTTCTGCCGTCGGGACAAACAGCGGTATTGCGGATTTATTTAATGCCGTCAACGATCAGCTAGACCTTTTATTTTCAGAGGCTATTAACGCAACGCCTTCGGAATCAGATTCTGAGATGAACTTTATCTTTAGCGGAACGGATGGCGACAACTTCCCGACAGAAGTTGGCGGCCAGACCATCATTGCCATTGCGACAACTACAGTAACAGATGATACCATTTCCTACACATTTAGTACTGGTGATACAGCTAATGTGAATCTTATTGAGCCGGGCACCACGCTGATTGATGTGTATGTCAACAATGTCGTTGCTGATTCGATCGAAGACCTGGCTGGCAATGACCTGTTGGATACGTCGGACGGTAACGTGATCCTGATCACGACGGTAGCCAATTCACCTAACGCGCCTACCTTAGTCAGTCCGGATGATGCCGGCTATGTTAATGATACGACGCCGACCGTGACCTGGAATATCCCCAGTGATCCTAACGGCGATAATCTGCATTTCATTGTTTATTTTGACACGGTGAACACATTTAATTCCGGGGCTCTCAAGATATTTGATTCCGCCATTTCTTCCACAGGATTTAGCGGAGTACCGCCATATACTGAGGGCGTAGGCACGGCCAATTATACAGTTCAGGCAGGATATGCCTTAAGTCAAACGACATGGTACTGGCGCGTGGTTGCCAAGGATCATCCGGATAACTTTATAAGCGCGCCTTCATCGACCTGGAGTATGGTTATTGATACCACCGCGCCACTGTTAGACAGTGTTGTTGTCGCGGCGGGAAATGCCACGGCAGAGGTAACCTTTA
>JAGLQN010000052.1 GCA_023136835.1 Candidatus Omnitrophota bacterium
GTCTGTTATTCAATATATCAATAGCCAATTAAACTTGTAATTTCGACTGTATACGATATACTGAAAGACCAGAATTAATACAGGAAGAAAAAGGCCATGAAAAAGATTCATTCATTTCACATACCCGTGATGGGGATCGGATTTTCCGTTGATACGCCCGTTAAGGTCGCGCAGTACGGGATTTCCTCTGTCATCTCACTTGTTGATGACTTGCTCATCGAAGAGATGCGGCAATACTACTGTAAGATCATGGATAAAGAGTATGTGCCGATCACTAAATATGAAGAGGATTATCGCGCGAAAAGGATTACCGCGTATCTGAATTTGATTGATCAGATCGTAACGAAAAAATTCGAATCAGTCAAAGCGTCATGTTTTGAGATCGGAAGCGAAATCACGAAATATTTCGAAATGCTCTCCGACGGATCTCCTCTGAAAGTTCTTTATCACAAGATGCTTGAAACAACGGATCCTGAAACAAAGAAAGAACTTCAGGAACAGTTGCGCTCGCAAATGAAGCCGGGTGATATCAATGTTAATATCATGACCACGCTTGATCAGACGAATTACGCGCCGGACCGGAAGGAATTGCCAGCTGAATTCTCGGATGCCTTAGCTGCTTTACGTGGCTATGCCAAAAGTACATTAAACTCCGCGATCGTATTTTCCGCTAGTATTAACAGGCGGCTTTATAGTTACGTCGAGAAGTTTGAGGATTTTTACGCGGATGCGACCGGGTTCATCAAAAAAAAGATTATTCTCAAGGTCAGTGATTACCGCTCTTCCATTATTCAGGGGCGTTTTTTCGCGAAAAAAGGTCTCTGGGTTTCTGAATACCGCGTGGAATCCGGTTTGAATTGCGGCGGCCATGTCTTTGCTTCCGATGGATTCCTGCTCGGTCCCATTCTCGAAGAATTCAAAAATAAAAAACAAGAACTTATTTCCGGCTTACATCAAATCTATAATGAAGCGGTGAAATTAAAGAAGCAGATAAGCTTTGATCAGCCGCATGATACGAGTGTTACCGCTCAAGGCGGGATCGGAACCGTCAATGAAGATCAATTTTTGATCAACTATTATAAAATTGACGGGACCGGATGGGCCACTCCCTTCCTTCTTGTTCCTGAAGTAACCAATGTCGATGAGGACACATTAAAGAAATTATCCGACGCGACTAAAGATGATCTTTATGTGAGCAATGTTTCGCCATTAGGCGTTCCATTCAATAATCTCCGTGATAATAACAGTGACTTAGAAAAAAAGCGCCGTATTGATGCCGGACGGCCGGGAAGCGCCTGCCCGAATGGACATTTATCGTTCAATGCGGAGTTTACCGAGCGGCCTATTTGTGTGGCTTCCCGTCAATACCAAAAGTTAAAGATCGAGCAATTGGAAAAACAAAATCTAAGACTTGAAGACTTTCAATTGCAGTATAAAAAGATTGTCGAAAAAGCATGCATCTGCCACGATCTTTCGCAATCTCCTCTGATCAATCATGGGATCGGCAAAAAAGGCGAAAAACGTTTTACATCGATCTGTCCCGGGCCAAACTTGGCCTATTTTTCCAAAATTGTCTCGCTTAAAGAAATGGCCGACCATATTTACGGGCGCATTGATCTTTTGAACACCGCGACCCGGGAAAACATGTTTATTGCCGAATTAAAAATGTATGTGGATTACTTCAAAAAGGAAGTCCAGAAATATACGGTTGAACCGGCAAAGAAACAAATGGCCTACTTACATGAGTTCAAGCAGAACTTAATGGATGGTATTGCGTACTATTGCCAATTGTTTCCGCGAATGGCTGCAGAAACCTCCGAATATCGTCAAAACACCCTCGAGCAACTTGACCAGCTCAAAAAGAGCCTGGAAGCTTCCTTCTAAAATCGATTTTTTAAAACGAATAGTGTAAATTATTTCGTTGGTAAGTAGTTTTTTGACCCGCTGGTTTTAAATTCGTGGGCTTTCTCTTGCAACCCCTTTTCCAATGCCTCTTCAGGAACAAGCCCTTTCTTTTTCGCATATTCGCGCACATCCTGGGTGATCTTCATGGAACAAAAATTTGGGCCGCACATTGAACAGAAATGTGCCGCTTTCGCCCCATCGGCAGGTAGCGTCTGGTCATGATATTCTTCAGCTGTCTCGGGATCGAGGCTTAAGTGGAATTGATCCTTCCATCGGAATTCGAAACGTGCTTTTGAGAGCGCATTGTCCCATTCTTGGGCTTTTGGGTGGCTCTTGGCAAGATCAGCCGCATGTGCCGCAATACGGTGCGCGATAATGCCGTCCTTAACATCCTGCTTATTTGGAAGGCCCAAGTGTTCTTTGGGTGTGACATAGCAAAGCATAGCCGTGCCGTACCATCCGATCATGGCTGCCCCTATTGCAGAGGTGATATGATCGTAACCGGAAGCAACATCCGTTGTCAATGGTCCCAAGGTATAGAACGGCGCTTCATGGCACATCTCCATTTGCTTGGTCATATTCTCTTTGATCAGATGCATCGGCACATGACCCGGGCCCTCGATCATGGTTTGTACATCATGAGACCAGGCGATCTTTGTTAATTCTCCTAGAGTTTCAAGCTCCCCGAATTGAGCAGGATCATTGGCATCCGCAATACTGCCAGGACGCAGGCCGTCACCTAAAGAAAAAGCGACATCATATTGTTTCATAATCTCACAGATATCTTTAAAATGGGTATAAAGAAAATTTTCTTTATGATGGGCCAGGCACCATTTCGCAAGGATTGAGCCTCCTCGTGAAACAATCCCGGTCAGGCGTTTGGCAGTTAAGGGGATATATCGCAATAAAATACCGGCATGAATTGTAAAATAGTCTACACCTTGTTGTGCCTGCTCAATAAGTGTATCCCGATAAATTTCCCAAGTTAATTCTTCGGCCTTTCCATCGACCTTTTCAAGGGCCTGATAAATGGGCACTGTTCCTATCGGAACCGGCGAATTGCGTAAGATCCACTCGCGCGTTTCATGGATATGTTCTCCCGTTGATAGATCCATTACGGTATCCCCACCCCATCGAATGGCCCAAGCCATTTTCTCAACCTCTTCCGTAACGCTCGAAGAGACAGCAGAATTCCCGATGTTCGCATTGATCTTAACGAGAAAATTCCGGCCGATAATCATCGGTTCGATCTCAGGATGATTGATATTTACGGGAATGATGGCGCGGCCGCAGGCGATCTCGTTACGGACAAATTCCGGGTCAAATCCTTCACGAATAGCCACAAATTCCATTTCAGGAGTAATGATCCCATGCTTGGCATAATGCATTTGTGTAATATTTTTGCCCGGCCGCGCGCGCATTGGCTTAATGCGATAATTTGACATTGTCTTTGTCAATTCTTCGACATCACCACGGGATAAAATCCAAGGTTTACGCAGTTGTGGCAATCCTTTTGTAATATCAATCGGGTTTTTTGAATCTGTGTAGGGCCCGGACGTGTCGTAAATCTCAATAGGGGCATTTGGGACTGTATTATTGTTAGCGTCAAAACTTGGTGTCAACGTGATCTTCCGCGCGGGAACACGGATATCTTTAAAGATCTGTCCTTTTTTGTAGACTTTTTCTGAGCCAGGAAGCGGCTTATAGTTCAAATGGAGCTCTTGCGTCTTGAGATCTTTTTTGTCTTTAGAAATATTGTCCTGACCTGAAGGTGAGATCATGCGAGTGTTAAATCCTTTAGAATCGCGTTATTAATACGTGGAATATATCATATCCGTCGGATAAGTCAATGATCGTGTTATTTTATCTTAAACATGTGGAAAAACAATATCTATTATTATTAAGCCAGCCCAAATAACCGCGCGCCTTGCGCGACAAAAAATGTTACAAGGAAAGCGATTGCCAGGGGCATCAATGCGCCTAGAGTTGTCCACTTGATACTGAGTGTTTCCTTCCATATGGTCCAGATCGTTGTCGAACAGGGATTATGCAATAGGGAAAAAAGCATGAGACACACAGCCGTCAATAATGTCCATCCCTCCTGCCCGACCAAAAGCGCCTGAAGCTCGTTCATTGTTTCAAGTTCAAACATGCGATCGGTATTTGCGTATGCCATAAGGATCGCCGGCACAACGATCTCATTAGCCGGGATCGCAATAATATAAGCTAATAGAATAACGCCGTCGAGCCCGATTGCGTTTCCAAGCGGATCGAGCGCGGTCGAGATCCATGCGGTCAGGCTTTGACCGCTTACTTGGATATTACTTAAGAGCCAAATAATGCCGCCGGCCGGAACAGCCATAACGATAGCACGATAAAGGACAAAAAGTGTTCGGTCGATAAACGATGTATAAAGAATTCTTATGATATTAGGCCGGCGATAAGGCGGCAGCTCGAGGGTAAAACTTGAGGGCTCACCCTTCAAAATTGTTCTTGAAAGGATCGCTGATACGATCAGAGTCACAATGATCCCTAATAGGACAATGGCCAGGACTGATCCTGCGGCTGCAATGGATGAAAACGCCGGTGAAAAGTTCACACTAACAAAAACGGTCGCAAGCATAATAAGCGTTGGAAAGCGGCCGTTACATGGAACAAAGTTGTTTGTCAGGATCGCAATGAGTCGCTCCCGTGGTGAATCAATAATTCGTGTTGCGATAATACCGGCGGCATTGCA
>JAGLQN010000520.1 GCA_023136835.1 Candidatus Omnitrophota bacterium
GACACAATGGTTCACCTCGGTACACGGGCATTTGAACAGATTGGCGGAGAGGTTGTTTCAACAACGGCTTTTGTAGTGAGGGAATAAAAATGGCTACATTCATACGATTAATAGATTATAATTCAAGTGATGAGAAAGAAAAAGAGTTTTTTAATCCAGAGAATAAATTTTTCGTAAATGAGCAGGACGATTTTACAAAAATACCTGGAAGTCCTATTGCATATTGGATAACTGAAAACAATTATAAATTATTTAATCACTCTAATCCATTTGTTAATTATGGTTCTCCAAAAAGGTGCTTAGCAACTGGGAATGATAAACGATTTGTTAGACTTTGGTTCGAGACTATATTTAATGATATAAATTTTTATTCAAATAATACTGAAGAGGCAACTGATTCTAATAAAAAATGGTTTCCGTTTCAAAAAGGTGGTTCTTTCAGAAAATGGTATGGAAATAATGAATTTTTAGTTTATTGGTTAAATAATGGAGAAGAAATCAGAAAACAGAATAATTCAACATTGAGAAATTTAGAATATAATTTCGAGAAAGCAATCGTTTGGTCATACATAAATTCCATTAGCTTAAATACTAGATTCTGTTGCAAAGGTTATATATATTCAGGCGCAGGTGGTGGAATATTTAATATAATAGATTCGAACATTAATTTCATTTCAGCTTATCTTAATTCAAAAATTTCTGAATATCTAATTAATTTGATGAGTGGTGAAACTCTTACTTATGAAGCAGGAGACATAGAAAAACTTCCAATAATCTTTCCAGAATCTGATCAAACAAAATCCCTTATAGACCACTTAACCCATCAATGCATCGACATCTCAAAAGAAGAGTGGGATTCCCGAGAAACAAGCTGGGACTTCTCCACAAACGAACTTCTGTGCCAAAAAACCACAAAAAGGATCGAAGAAGCCTGCAACACATATTGCGCCTACTGGAAGGAACAGTTCTTCAAGCTCCACACAAATGAAGAAGAACTCAACCGCATCTTCATCGATATCTACGACCTTGCCGACGAACTCACTCCTGGTGTCCCGCTGGAAGACATAACAATCCTGAAAGACGAAGCCGAGATAAAAGACGGCGAACTCATATTCAAAAAGGAGACAATCATAAAACAGTTCATCTCCTATGCAGTGGGCTGCATGTTCGGGCGGTATTCTCCTGACAGGGAAGGGCTC
>JAGLQN010000521.1 GCA_023136835.1 Candidatus Omnitrophota bacterium
TAGTACCCAAACAATATTTAAATTATAGGTGTAAATGAAATCGAATTACTCCATAATGAACGTAAGGAGGAATTCGACATGAAAAAATATATCGTAAGGCTCAGCAAAACCGAGCAAAAAGTATTAAAAGAGTTAACGAAAAAAGGCAAAGCGGCAGCATATAAAATCAAACATGCCAATATATTATTAGCCGCTGATGTCAATGGAGCGAATAAAGAAGATAAAGAGATCGCAAGAATGCTCCATTGCCATGTCAAAACAGTAGAAAACATTAGAAAACGACTTGTCGAATATGGATTAGAGGCAGCATTAGAAAGAAAGCCACCGAGTAAACCAAGACGTAAAAAGAAATTAGACGGAAAACAAGAAGCCCATTTAATAGCGTTAAGTTGCAGTAAAGCTCCGAAAGGGCGAGATCGATGGACATTAAAAATGTTATCGGATGAGATGGTTACATTGGCGATTGTGGATGATATTTCAACGGAGACGGTGCGCAAGACTTTAAAAAAAACGAACTGAAACCGCATTTGAGAAAATGCTGGATTATACCGCCTGAGAAGAATGCAGAATTTGTCGCATGTATGGAAAATGTTTTGGATTTGTATTGTTTGGCGTATGATTCTGAGATTCCGTTGATATGCATGGATGAGCAACCATTGCAATTGATAAAAGAGATTAAGGGGCAGTTGCCGATGCAACCAGGAGAAGTATTGAAGTATGATTATAAATATGAGCGCAATGGGACGGCAAACAATTTTATGTTTACAGAACCTTTGGGAAGTTGGCGCAAGGTTAGTATTCGGGAACGTAAGACAATGGTTGATTGGGCTCATGAAATCAAAGAACTTTTGGATATTGATTATCCTCATGTCAAGAAAGTTCGGCTTGTATGTGATAATTTGAATACTCATAAAATAGCTTCTCTTTATGAAGCCTTTGAACCACAAGAAGCCAGAAGGTTAGCCCAGCGACTAAAGATTCATTATACGCCAAAACATGGCAGTTGGTTAAATGTTGCTGAGATTGAACTCAGCGTTTTGACAAATCAATGTTTGCGACGAAGAATTCCTGATTTACAAACATTGAAGGATGAAACGAAATCTTGGGAAAGAGATCGCAATGCCAATCAGAAATCAGTCGATTGGCAATTTAAAACTGATGATGCTCGTATCAAATTAAAGCGTCTCTACCCGCAAATTAAATGTGGTTAGGG
>JAGLQN010000522.1 GCA_023136835.1 Candidatus Omnitrophota bacterium
CATCGATGCTTATTTTCTCAAATCGCTTATCCACACCAATGAATCTCTCTCCGTATTCAGAATGGAGGTTGATAAAATCTGAAATCCGAGAATCATGTAGAGGTGTTTCTTCAAATTTCTTTAAAAGTAAAAAAATGTCTTTACTTGTTCTTTCGAAATATGGTTCTGTACTCTCGCTTCTCAGATGATCGAAAAGAAAAGTGCATTTTGTGGCAAGTTCTTTCCTCTCTTCCAAAGGAGCGAAAATAAGGAACGGTAGAACCTTTGTCATGATTCTATCGAATTCATTCTGATACTGTATTGGCAACATATCTCAGTTTCCTTACAATACGAAATATGGTTCTTTGAAAGTTGGTTTTTTGACCAGTGCCTTCTTTTCGATTACGTTAAGTCTTTCACTGAATATTTTGAGAATAGTGGGATCTGTAGCTTCGAAAATGTTCTCATGGATTTCAGAAGTAAACCGATCATGAAGTTCATTAGACAACGCCTGATATGGCGATTTTATGAAACCTTGAACTGCGTTCCTGAGTGTCCTTTGCTCTCTAACACCACTTTTGCACATGAAGTCACCGAACGTCTCCTTAAGGCACTGGTAAACACTGTTATGGACATATTCATCATCCATATATGCTTCTTCCTCGTAACCAAGATTAAACGAATCGGTGTGGTATTTAACCATTGCGAATGTCATATTTGGAGTTATATTGTTTTCGACGGTTTTGCCGTATACCCATCGATACAGAGAAGGAATCCCAAGGGCAGCTTCCAGTCCGTCTACAGGACAAACTATTTCATCCACAACACCTGTAGTGATCACATTTAGAACATTTCCTTCCATGGCAGGGGCAGTATCGATAACAATGTAATCAAAGTATTCACGGAAAACATCTATCCTTTCCTTAAAGAAGGGAGTTAGTTCCGGACGTGGGATTGTTTCTGAATTTATGAACCTGTCCTTTGAGGCTTTGGCTTCTATTTCAGCATTGCGTGATCCTGGAAGTAATGCAAGAATACCGGGTTTTTCACTTGAACCTTTAGCTCTTGAGAAGTAAGGATAATCAATTGCTAACGGCAAGCTTAACCGTTCTTTTTTGGATTGATTGATCTCACTTTTTTGGAAAAGTTCTGAGATGCGTCTTTCCCTGAACATGTTATCATCCATTCCAAGTCGCTGAGACATATTAGATTGCGGGTCGCTATCCACAAATAAAACTCTATATCCAAGCCTCGCCATTTGAAGTCCAAATGCTATGCTGGTTGTCGTTTTAGCGCAACCACCTTTGTTGTTCATAACTGCCACAACTTTGCTGTTATTAATTTCTTCTTCACTCAAAGGTTCAATTCTCGTACTGTTCTTTTTCATACTTTTTATCTCCATTTATTTAATTGATTTTTATGTACATTTAAACCCAAACTATTTAAAACTTATTTTTTATCGGTAAGAACGGCTTGTAAAAAGAACATAAAGGAAAGATAACACATTTTTTTATCTCTCAATCGGTAGAAGGGTTCATTTCATATTACATCAAATGGTACGTGGCAGTCACCGCAGATGTGAAGCCCTCTAAGGTCATCAGTCATCCTATTAAGGCTCTCACAGAACGGACATCGAACGTAGTCAATTCCATTGTGCCTTTTTGCTTCTACCTTCGGTATCAGGTAAGCATTAAAACAGCGTTCATTAGAATCAATGTTGTTTTTATCTGTCATTTTTTTTCTTCCGGTAATGTTTTTTCTTTAATTCAATGAGATATTATATCGTGTATGTACATACATTCCATTGTATAAATAAGTAACGGGTAAAACGGAATAAAAAAATGTAGGAATATTACAATCCTTTTCGTATTCGGAA